>JAEZBZ010000017.1 GCA_023412745.1 Pseudomonadota bacterium
GTTCGCGGCTGAGCCAGATCCGCTTTCGGCAGGGGGCGGTCGCGGATACCGATGCGGCGCTGGCCGAATTGCAGCAGCGCGAGCAGCTGGTTTCATCCGAGCAGGCGGATATCGCCCAGGGCATCGCGCTGTCGGTCGATCTTGCGGGCGACGCCAACGGGCTCGTTGGCTATCGCGCCAAACGGCATACCGGCGTCGTGGATGTCGATGCGCCCGGATCATGTGCGGTTGCCGATTATTGGGAGCCGATCGCGGTGCATCCCTCGCGCCGGCTGATCCTCGATCCCGATCAGTTCTTTATCCTGGCCTCTCGGGAAGCGGTTCACGTGCCGCCGACGCATGCGGCCGAGATGGTGCCGTTCAATCCGCTGGTCGGCGAGTTCCGCGTGCATTACGCGGGCTTCTTCGATCCGGGCTTCGGCCATGCCGCTTCTGGCGGTTCCGGCTCCAAGGCGGTGCTGGAAGTCCGCTCGCACAAGGTGCCGTTCATCCTGGAACACGGCCAGATCATCGGCCGGCTGATCTATGAGCGACTGACAGAGACGCCGGAGATGCTGTATGGCGCCGGGCTTGGCAGCCACTATCAGGCGCAGGGTCTGAAGCTGTCCAAGCACTTCCGCTGATTGCGGCGGCGTCAGGCCAGGGCCTCTTGCGGATCGGCCGAAGCCGTGGACTTGCCGTGGTGGCCGGCGGCGGCCGCATCCAGGATCGCCGGGATGACGCCCGGGAAGCGCTGGTTGATCTCTTCCAGCCGCAGCGTGTTCACAACTTCCGTGCCGCGACGTTCCGAACGGATCAGGCCCGCCTCGCGCAGCACCTTGTAGTGGTGCGACTGGGTGGATTTGGGCAGCCGGTTCGGCGCTGCGGTCGAACAGTTCATCGGACAGCCGCCCGATGTCAGCTTCAACAGGATCGCCAAGCGCACGGGATCGGCAAGCGCGTACAGCACGCTTTCAAGCGCCACGTCTTCGATGGCCGGATGGACGAATGGCCGTTGCATGCCGGAAGTATGCAGCAGAGCGGCCGTTTGTTCAATAGTTCGACAAAGTCGAACATCTCAATCGCGTTACGAATTGCCGAAATATCCGGCAATGAAGCGCTCATACACCGTGGTCAGCAGATTCAGGTCCGCGACCGGGACATGCTCGTCGATCTGGTGGATGGTCTGGTTGACCAACCCGAACTCGATCACCGGGCAGTAAGCCTGGATGAACCGGGCGTCCGAGGTGCCGCCGCCGGTCGAGAGCTTCGGGACGCGGCCGGTGCAGTCGCGCACGGCATCGACCATCGTCGTGACCAGCGGGCCGGGCTGGGTGAGGAAGACGTCGCCGGTGCCGGAAAACATCACCGACCAGCGCGCGCCAACCTCATTGGCCGCTGCTGCGCACTGCGCCTGCACCCACGCCTCGATATCCGGTCGGCGATGCAGGTCATTGTAGCGGATGTTGAACAGGGCCCGCGCCTCGGCCGGGATGACGTTGGAGGCCGTATTCGGCACCGAGATGACCGTCACCTGCAGGCTCGAAGGCTCGAAATCCGGCGTCCCCTGGTCTAGCGGCGTGGTGGAGAGCCGGTCGATGATCCGGGCGAGTTTCGGTACGGGATTTTCGGCAAGATGCGGGTAGGCGGCATGCCCTTGCTTGCCGTGCACGGTCAGCGCGCAATTGAGGCTGCCGCGCCGACCGATCTTGATTTCATCGCCGATAGCGCGCGGGTTTGAGGGCTCGCCGACGATGCAGGCATCCAGAACCTCGCCGCGCGCCTGCAGCCAGTCGAGCACCTTTGCCGTGCCGTTGATCGAGGGGCCTTCCTCATCGCCGGTGATGAGCAGGCTGATCGATCCGGGCAGCTTGCCGCCGTTGGCATCAAGATGGCGGAGGGCCGCTGCGACGAAGCAGGCGATCGCGCCCTTCATGTCCACCGCGCCACGTCCATACAGAACGCCGTCGTGGATTTCGGCGGCGAACGGCGGTCGCGACCAGCTTTCCGGATCCCCGGTCGGCACCACGTCGGTATGCCCGGCAAAGCAGAGATTGGGGCCGGACGTGCCGATGCGCGCGTACAGGTTCTCGACATCCGGCGTATCCGGTGCGCTGAACGTCATGCGCTCCACGGTGAAGCCGGCCGGCGCCAGCACCTGCTCCAGCAGCGCCAACGCGCCAGCCTCCAGCGGGGTAACGCTGGGGCAGCGGATCAGAGCTTGTGTCAGCGCGACGGGATCGCGGCTATCGGCCGTCATCGGCCTGTCCTCTCAGTCCCGCAGCAGGTCGTGGAGCGAGGTCTTGGAGCGCGTCTGCGCGTCGACCGTCTTCACGATCACGGCGCAGTACAGCGACGGTCCCGGTGATCCGTCCGGAAGCGGCTTGCCCGGCAGCGCGCCCGGCACGACCACCGAGTACGGCGGCACCTTGCCGATGTGCACCTGGCCGGTGGCGCGGTCGATGATGCGGGTCGAGGCGGAAATGAATACGCCCATCGACAGCACTGCGCCCTCGCCGACGATCACGCCCTCGACGACTTCGGAGCGCGCGCCGATGAAGCAGTTGTCCTCGATGATGACGGGGCCGGCCTGCAGCGGCTCCAGCACGCCGCCGATGCCCACGCCGCCCGACAGATGCACATTCTTGCCGATCTGCGCGCAGGAGCCGACGGTGGCCCAGGTGTCGACCATGGTGCCGCTGTCGACGAAGGCGCCGAGGTTGACGAACGACGGCATCAGGATGACGCCCGGCGCAATGTGCGCGGAATGCCGGACAACGCAGCCCGGAACGGCGCGGAAACCGGCATTGCGGAACGCGGCTTCATCCATGCCGGCGAACTTAGAGGGCACCTTGTCCCACCAGCTAGCGCCACCCGGCGCGCCCGAAATCGTCGTCATGTCGTTGAGGCGGAACGACAGCAGCACGGCTTTCTTCAGCCACTGGTGAACGACCCATTCGCTGTTCACCTTCTCGGCGACGCGGGCTTCGCCCTTGTCCAGCAGGCTGAGCGCCGTCACGACTGCGTCGCGGACCTCACCCTTGGTGGCGAAGTTGACCCCCTCCCGGGCGTCCCAGGCGCTCTCGATGGTACGTTGCAGGTCTTGGCTGGACATCGGCCCTCCGCGCGGGTGCATCTTGTGTTCGACGGGCGTTGTGACGCGGACGATCCTCCGCTGTCAACACGCCTGCGCGGGGATTGCGGAAACGCTAGGAGCCCTGCACCGCCGCGATGAGGCGCTTGGCGTCGTCGCTGGCCCATTCGGCGGGGCCGGTGAGGCGGCCGACTTCGCGGCCCTGGGCGTCGATCAGCAGCGTGGCGGGCAGGCCGAGAGCCTTGAGCTTGGAGGTCGCGCGTGATGTCGGGTCAGCGTAGATTGCCAGCGATTTGACGCCGAGGCGATCGAAGAACTTGCGCGATCCATCGGCTCCGGCGCGATCGACGCTCAACGCGACGACCTCGAACCTGTCTGAACCGATTTCCCTCTGCAACTCATCCAGCGCCGGCATTTCCTTGAGGCAGGGCGCGCACCACGTCGCCCACAGATTCAGCAGGACGACCTTGCCCTGCCAGTCCTTCAGGCTGCGCGGATTGCCGTCTCCGTCGGTGAAGGTGATGTCGGGCAGCGGCTCGGGCGTTTTGGCGAACACGAACGCGGCCATCTCGCCACGGCTCAGCGGGTTGGCACCGGGACCGGAGGGAAGCGGCTGTGGGACGGCGGCAGTCGGCGGCTTGGAGGCAGGGCTCGGCGATTTTGCGGTCACCGGAGCGTTGTCAGGCCGGCCCAGGGTGACGTATACCGCGCCAAACCCGATCAGCGCGGATGCCAGGACGATCAGCGCGGCTCTGGCAGCGGTCGAACCAACCATATCGCGTTCGGCTTTCCTCGATAGCGTGCGGCAGCGACTTTAGAACCGGAGCCCCACTATGACTGACAAATCGGCTGCGAAACCGGCC
>JAEZBZ010000082.1 GCA_023412745.1 Pseudomonadota bacterium
CCGATGTCCTTGTGGTTGGTCGAAAGCAGCCAGCGCCTCCAACCGGTCGGCGTGTGATCGTGATGATCGTGCGCTGCTGCGTCAGCCGTGCTACCCATGTGCAGTCACCTTCTTCCCCCGCCGTTCCAAATTCGCGCGCGACCCTGTCGGCGCCACTTATTGCTGCTTGGCATCCGCCGCGGCAACCTGCGCCGCTGCATTGCCTTGCGTTGCCGTCGCGGCGTGCAGAATGCTGCGCGCCTTGTCCCAGTCGCGGGCCTTGGCTGCCGCGACCCAGTTATTGAATGCTTCCTGGCTGACGACGCGAACCGCGATCGGCATGAATGCGTGATCCTTACCACACAGCTCCGAGCACTGTCCGTAGTAGACACCGGGGCGCGTCGCTCTGAACCACGTGGCCGTGACGCGGCCCGGCACAGCGTCGACCTTCGAGCCGAAGGAGGGAACCGTCCAGTTGTGGATGACGTCGTTCGCCGTCACCAACACATGCACGACCGCGTTTACCGGCACGGCGATGTCGTTATCGACCGCAAGCAAGCGCGGCTCGCCGCGCTTTTCCCACAGCGGCGCGGCGTCAGCGTAGAGGCGACGGGTCAATGCCGATCCCGTCAACTGGCCATAGCGCTTGTTGAATTCGTCCTGTCCGAGCTCCTGGCGCAGCAGATCTTCGTCGCGTACGACGTTGGACGTGACGCGCAGGCCATCCTGGTCGGGATATTCATGTTCCCAGAACCAAGTGTTGCCGACGGCTTTGATGGTCAGGTCCGGCTTAGGATAGCTGTACTGCAGATAGAGCAGCTTGAACGAGGGGATCGCGATGACGACCAGGATGACGATGGGCAAAACCGTCCAGGCCACCTCAAGCATCGTATGATGCGTCGTGCGCGAGGGCGTCGGATTGGACTTTTCGTTGAAGCGGAAGATCACATACACCATCAGCGCCGCAACGAACACGACGATACCGAAGATGATGTAGTTCACGAGATCATGAAAGGCGTGGATGTCGTTGGCCACTTCCGTGACCGCGTACTGCATCCCCAATTGCGCTGGAGATGGCTGACCGAACCCTGCCCACGCTGCGGAAGACGACGCGACCACAGCGACGACCGTCGAGATCAGCGCCTTCAGTCCCCAGTTCGAATTGCCCATATCCTGGCTCCCACCCTCCGCAACCACCGCGCGCGGAGTCCCCTTGGCTTGAATGTGGCCGCAAACCTACCGAGCCCGAGACAGAACACAAGGGTCGCTTTTGTCTCAAGCGCCCATTATGCGGCATTTCCACGCGCGGGGCGCCGCCTGATGCTAACTTGTGGCGAATTTTGAAGTCGAATCGCCTGTCGCACTTCGGCCTCAATCCTCGGCGAGAGGGGCCGATAATATCCGTTTTCGCAAATCAGGGGCGGCCGCGATTCGCGTTGGCGGCATTGGGGAGGAGCGCGAGTGAACAGGTCATTGGCGAATCATATCCGGTTTTGGGCCGGCGCCATGGCATGGACCGTCGCCCTGCTGATGGGTGCGAACGTTTGGTCATCACCAAGCTTCGCTCAGGCACCTGACGGGACGGTCAAGGCACAACATGGCGACTGGCAGGTTGTGTGTAAGCCTCCGCCACCTGGCGCCAAGAACGAGACCTGCGCGCTGGTGCAAAGTGTCACCGCCGAGGATCGCAACAACGTCGGCCTGACGGTCTACTTCCAGAAGTTCTCCAACGGTACCCAGGTGCTGCGCGTGTTCGCGCCGGTTGGTGTGCTGCTGCCGCCGGGGCTCGGCCTGAAGATCGACGACAAGGACGTCGGTCACGCGCCGTTCCTGCGCTGTCACGCGTTTGCCTGCTATGCGCAGGTGGTCGCCGAGGACAAGCTGATCGATCAGCTGAAGACCGGAAAGACCGCCATCTTCATCATCTTCCAGACGGAGGAAGCCGGCATCGGCATTCCAATCTCCCTGTCCGGATTTTCCCAAGCCCTCGCAGCACTTCAATAGGTCTGAGCCCACCCATTCAACAACCAACGCTATCGGCGCGGGGCGCTCCGCCCTGCAATAGCCGCACAACGTCTCCGAACTGACGCAAAAGCGCCGATTGCAGCACTATTTCTCCCGCCTTCCGCCATTTTGAGCGGCTAAGACGGACTCGCGGGAGGTGGAGTCCAATGCATCGTAAGCGTCCTCAGTCGGGCCGGCGGAAGCTGCACGGCCCCGCCATCGCCGAGTCCAGCAGTGATGATCAGCGCAGCTATCTCCTGCAGTCGTTTCATCCGCCGTTTCGCAAGCATGTCAGCGCCATAGCCAAGCGCGCCACATGTTATGAGGATCTCGCCGAGAGCTTCCCGGGTTTGCTGTTCGCGCTCGCGACCGGCTTCGGTTCGGTCGAGGCCCGGCGCATGGCCGCCGACTACGTGGCCGCAGGCACGCCACTGCGCGAGGCTGCCGACGCGATCGGCCTGCCCTGGTGGACCCGCAAGCTGCCGCCGCAGGCCTTCACCAAGCGCCTCGACAGACTGCCTCACGACGCGACCTTCTCGACACGTATCGTCAATGCGCTGCCCTCGACGCCGGCGGGCGCCGGCAAATGGTTCGACCGCGTGCTGCAGGCGTATCGCGCCAGCAATGCCGAATTTGCCCTGTGGGTGGCCAAGAACGATCGCTTCCACAGTCCGCAAGTCTCTGATCCGGCTTTGCCTTATCTGGCGGCCTGGGCCTGGCATGCGGATCGCCCGGATACCCTGGGGGGGCGTCTGCTGCGCCGCAAATGGCAACCATCGATGAGCCCCAACCGGGCGTTCGATGAACTGATCGTCTGGCGCAAACGCCTCCGCCTTGCCCTCAGCCTGAGTTCGCTCGACCGCAAACCCTGGCTCGCGAACGGTTCGGCGCTCGGATACGACTTCGTGGAATTGCGCACCGTCGATGATTTCATCGCCGAAAGCGAGTTCATGGATAACTGCCTGGATGCGTTCGCGGAAAAGCTGGAAGCCGGCATCTGCTACGTGTTCAGCATTCGCGAGAATGGCGTGCCGGTCGCCGACATCGAGATCGGACCGCATCCGCAGGAAGCGCAGATGCCCACCATCGTCCAGTTGCGCGCGCCGCGGAACAAGCGCGCCAACCCGCACATCTGGCGCGCCGCCTATGCCTGGATCGGCAATCAGACGATTGGCCCGGCCCCGGCCCTGCTGATCAATGCGCCGGAGCGGCGTCGCGCCTGGCGGGCGTTGTGGAAACCTTATCTGGCGGAGTTGGAAGCGGCGGATCGCACCATCTTCGAGCGGCTCGCGATTGAACTCGACAGGGTCCGCTCACCCCGCGCGCGGTCCCCACGCATCCGGCCGCGCGCAGCACCACGGCCCGCCACCTGACGTTCGGAGAAAGAAGATACGGGAGGCGGAGATCGCCCTCCCGCATCAATATTCCCATCGCTTACTCAGCCGCCTGGCGCAGCACCGGGGCCGCAGCCTTCACGTCGGCATCGACGTGGCTCTCAAACTTCTCGAAGTTATCGCTGAACATTTTGACCAGCGCCTTGGCCTGGACGTCATACGCCGCCGGGTCGGCCCAGGTCTCGCGCGGATTGAGGATTGCGCTATCCACGCCGTCCAGCGCCACCGGCACCTCGAACCCGAACGTCGGATCGACGCGCATTTTCTGGTTCTTCAGCGCGCCTGACAGCGCCGCATCGAGCAGCGCCCGCGTCGCCTTGATCGGCATGCGGCGACCAACGCCATACTTGCCGCCGGTCCAGCCGGTGTTGACGAGCCAGCAATCGACGCCGTGCTGGGCGATCAGATCGCGCAGCATGTTGCCGTAGACGCTCGGATGACGCGGCATGAACGGCGCGCCGAAGCACGTGGAGAAGGTCGCCTGCGGCTCGGAGCCCATGCCCTTCTCGGTGCCGGCGACCTTGGCGGTGTAACCGGATAGGAAGTGGTACATCGCCTGGCTCGGCGTCAGCCGCGCGATCGGAGGCATTACGCCGAATGCATCGGCCGTCAGCATGACGACGTTCTTGGGATGGCCCGCGCAGCCCGTAGGGCTGGCATTAGCAATGAATTCAAGAGGATAAGCCGCGCGCGTATTCTCAGTGAGGCGGGCGTCGTCGAAGTCAGGATCAGCTGAGCCGGGCTTCAGCACGACGTTCTCCAGCACCGCTCCAAAGCGATTGGATGCGGCCCAGATCTCAGGCTCCGCTTCCGCCGACAGGCGGATCGTCTTGGCGTAGCAGCCGCCCTCGAAATTGAAGACGCCGGACGGCGACCAGCCGTGCTCGTCGTCGCCCAGCAGCTCGCGCTTGGGATCAGCGGACAAGGTCGTTTTGCCGGTGCCCGACAGACCGAAAAAGATAGCTGTGTCGTCCGACTTGCCGACGTTGGCCGAGCAGTGCATCGGCAGGATACCCTGCTCCGGCAGGAGGTAATTCATGAACGAAAACACCGACTTTTTCATCTCGCCGGCATAAGACGTGCCGCCGATCAGCACGAGGCGGCGGGAGAAGTCGCACGCAATCACAGTCTCGGAGCGGCAGCCATGCCGTTTCGGATCGGCGCGGAAGCTAGGCAGGGCGACGACGGTCAGCCCCGGCGCGTAGCCGCTCAGCTCGGCCGCCGCGGGGCGGCGCAGCAGGTGGCGGATGAACAGCGCATGCCACGCATTTTCGGTGACGATGCGGGCATTCAGCGAGCGGCTGCGATCAGCACCGGCGAACAGATCCTGGACGAAAAGTTCGCGCGACTGGGCATGCGCCAGGAAATCCTGCAGCAAAACCTCGAACTGTTCCGGCGCCAGCGCCTTGTTGTTGTCCCACCAGAGCGCGGGGCCGGTCTTGTCGTCCTTGACGACAAACTTATCCTGCGCGGAGCGGCCGGTGTGAGTGCCCGTCTCAACCACGAATGCGCCGGTTGAGGCAAATCGGCCTTCGCCCCGTTGGACCGCCTTCTCGATCAACTCGACCATGCCGTTGTTGCGATGAACAGTTTTGGCGCCGGCAAGCGGAAAGGGATCTACCGTCATTATCATCCTTCAACAGTCTTAGGTTCCTGCCCTCGGTCTCTCGGACCACGCCCGCGATTGCGCACCTCTGCGCACCGCGGTGCGCATTTAAGTGGTGTGATAGGCCACAAAGTGGGAGAGCACGGAAGGGTTGGTGTATACATTGCCTGGCACGAGGAGTAGAGGCGCGTGTTCTGGTGAACGCGAAGCCGCACTGCGCCGGGAGATGCCGGGCGAACGAGTTTTCTAACCGCCGCGCCCTGCGGCTTCCGTTACGGCAGCCCGAACGCTTTCCGGCGTGAGCGGCGGCGCCGGCAGCACAAAACGGCAGGCGTGTTCGCCCATCACCAGATCCAACCCATCGGCATCTAATCCAACCGCCTGCCATGCTCCGGCTTGCCCGCCCGATAGGCGCGCGCCGAGCCGCGCCAAGTCCGAAGCCGCATCGGCGTTCAGCGTCGCCAGGACGCTCGGCTCGGCATCGGCCAGCCATGCGCAGCCTGCCGAATCGATCAGCACGTCGCAGGCGTCGAGTGGCGCGATGCGGCCGAACCCGCCGATGAAATGCGCCCGCTCGACCCGCAGGACGAAGAAGCTGAAATCGGCAAAACCTGAATAGCCGGCAGCGGTAGGATGTCGCGCAAGATAACGCCTCGCGGTCGTCGGGCTCGATGCCGGCTCGACTTTGCCGATCAGCGTCACGCGTGCGCCGGTGAGCGGATTGCCGACGGAATCGCTCGCATCGATCAGCAGGCTGGCGCGGCAATCTGCTTCGAGGTTTCGCGTGTGGATCGCCAGCCGCGACAGCAGAAGTACAGGCGATCCATCCGCTTCTGTCGCGGTTGCGACGAGCGATGCATAAGGATGGCCGGAGCCTTGATCGATGGTGCCGAGTGCGCCCTTGCGCGCGCATCGCAGGATGTAGCGCGCGTTCTCGGCGTTCGACGGAGATGGCGCTTCGGCGGGTGTGAATTGCGGTGATGACATCTGTTCAACCTGCTGCAGAGAGAGGCGTTGACTTGCCTCGCTGCTCCTGCTGACCTATTCAGCTA
>JAEZBZ010000164.1 GCA_023412745.1 Pseudomonadota bacterium
TTCATCAGTAGAACGGGGTCTTTCGTGACGCGCCAATCTTATCTGTTCACCAGTGAATCGGTTTCCGAGGGGCACCCTGATAAGGTTTGCGACCGGATATCGGACGAAATCGTCGATCTGTTTTTCCGTGAGGGCGCGAAGGCTGGCATCAGCCCTTGGCATATCCGCGTCGCCGCGGAAACGCTTGCAACGACCAATCAGGTTGTGATCGCCGGCGAAACGCGCGGTCCAGCGACCATCACCAAAGATCTCGTCGCGCATGTCGCGCGCATGGCGATCAAGGACATCGGTTACGAGCAGCGCGGTTTCCATTGGGAAAACGCCGACGTCAAAGTTCTGCTGCACCCGCAGTCCGCTGACATCGCGCGGGGCGTCGACTCCAAGGACAACAAGGACGAAGGCGCTGGCGACCAGGGCATCATGTTCGGCTACGCCTGCCGCGAAACGCCTGAGCTGATGCCGGCTCCGATCTACTACAGCCACAAGATTCTCGAAGTTCTCGCAAAGGCGCGCAAAACCAAAGAGGGCGACGCCGCCTATCTCGGGCCTGACGCCAAGAGCCAGGTGACGGTGCGCTATGAAGGCGGCAAGGCCGTCGGCGTCACGCAGATCGTTCTGTCCACGCAGCACATCAAGGAAGATCTCAGCTCCAACGATGTGCGCGCGATCGTCGAGCCGTACATCCGCGCGACGCTGCCGGAAAGCTGGGTCAGCAAGGACACGATCTGGCACGTCAATCCGACCGGCAAGTTTGTCATCGGCGGGCCGGACGGCGACTGCGGCCTCACCGGCCGCAAGATCATCGTCGACACCTACGGTGGTGCGGCGCCCCACGGCGGTGGCGCATTCTCAGGCAAGGATCCGACCAAGGTTGACCGTTCAGCCGCTTATGCGGCGCGCTATCTGGCCAAGAACGTGGTCGCGGCCGGTCTGGCTGACCGCTGCTGCATCCAGTTGTCGTATGCCATCGGCGTGGCCGAGCCGCTGTCGATCTACGTCGACACCTACGGCACCGGCAAGGTCAGCGAAGACGTGCTGGAAAAGGCGCTGCGCGCCTCGATGCGGCTGACGCCGCGCGGCATTCGCGAGCATCTGGATCTCAACAAGGCGATCTACGCGCGCACCGCGGCATACGGCCATTTCGGTCGTAACGCGGATGCCGACGGCGGTTTCTCGTGGGAGAAGACCGATCTCGCGGACAAGATCAAGTCGCTGCTCTGATCAGACCGGCAGATACCTGTTCGACCTGATGTCGGCCGCGGGGAAGCCTGCGGCCGATGGATTTTTAGGCGAGTGATATTGCGCATGCGTGAGCCTGATACATCGGAAAGCCGCGAGCTGCGCTCCTTCGGCCGTCGCCATGGGCGCAAGTTCAGCGCCACCCAGCAGCGTCTGGTCTCCGACGAATTGCCGCGGCTGAGCATTGATCTGTCGCGCGCTGCGCCCGCCGCATTGCCTGATTTGTTCGCAGGCACGGTCGAGGATGTCTGGCTCGAGATCGGGTTCGGCGGCGGCGAGCATCTGCTGTGGCAGGCCGAGCATCATCCGCAGGTTGGGCTGATTGGCTGCGAGCCCTACCTGGACGGCGTGGTGAAGGTGCTGTCGGCGATGGAAGAGCGCAAGCTCGATCGCATCAGACTGCATGCCGATGACGCGCGTCCTCTGCTGCGTTGGTTGCCGGAGGGGGAGATCGGGCGCGCATTCATCTTGTTTCCAGATCCCTGGCCAAAGGCGCGACATCAGAAGCGACGGCTGGTTTCGCCCGCGCTGATAGTGGCGCTCGCACGCATCATGAAGCCGGGCGCGGAGCTGCGCATCGCAACGGACATCGGCGACTACGCTCGAACGGCGTTGCGTGCGCTGCAGACGAGCACGGCGTTCAAATGGACCGCGACTGGGCCGTCGGATTGGCGCGTGCGTCCGGAGGACTGGCCAAAAACCCGATACGAACAGAAGGCTTTGGCCGCTGGCCGCCGCTGCTCCTATCTGATATTTGTGCGTGTTTGAGGCGATCTGCGGTGATATTTGGCTCGAAAATCAGGCAGATCGCTAAATTTTTGTCAAAATGCCTTGACCGCCAAGTCTGATGTATTCTATTTTTAAATCGCTCATGATCATCTCAACTCTGAGAGTGGGCCCCAACCAGGGTCCGCTCTTTCTTTGTTTTTGAGCTCTCATAAAACTTGTACGTTGCGGTCATTGAGGCATTATGGAACGGCGTGATGTGGGCGCAGAGTCAGAGCGCTTCATTCGCGAAACTGGTCTCGCTTCGGACATAGCAGCGCTCGTAGAGCCAACTTTAGAAGATCTCGGTTATCGCTTGGTCAGGGTGCTTATCCTTGGCGGCGACGGCCCGACGGTCCAGATTATGGCTGAGCGACCCAGTGGAACGTTCACAATCGAGGATTGCGAAACGGTTTCGCGGCAAGTATCTCCTTTGCTCGACGCTCACGATCCGCTAACCGGTAGTTACCGGCTCGAGGTTTCCTCGCCCGGCATCGACCGGCCATTGGTCAGGCCCTCGGATTTCGAGGACTGGGCGGGCCACGAAGCAAAGGTCGAACTCAAGGAACTCGTTGACGGCCGCAAGCGCTTTCGCGGCATGCTCGAGGGTTTTGAAGACGGTGAAGTACGCATGACCGTGACGCTCGATCAGATCGGGACCACGGCGGTCGGCTTTCCCGTCGCGCTTGTAGCCGACGCCAAGCTCGTTCTGACCGATGAACTGGTCCGGGATGCGCTGCGTCGGGCGAAGCATGGTGCGAACGACGCGCCAGGCGACGAGCCGCGACTGGAAGATTGAGCATGTAAGGATAGAACGCATGGCCGTTGCAGGTGTCAGCGCGAACCGTTTGGAGCTTCTGCAGATTGCAGATGCGGTCGCGCGTGAGAAGTCGATCGACCGCAAGATCGTCATCCAGGCCATGGAAGACGCAATTCAAAAGGCGGCCAAGTCGCGCTATGGCGCCGAGAATGACATCCGCTGCGAGATCGACCCGCGCACCGGCGATACGCGGCTGGCTCGCGTGCTGGCGGTCGTCGAGAATGTCGAGAACGACTCTACCGAAATCACGCTGGAAGATGCCAAGCGGCGCAATCCGGACGCCAAGATTGGCGACCTGATCGCGGAATCGCTGCCGCCGCTGGATTTCGGCCGCGTTGCCGCGCAGAACGCCAAGCAGGTCATCGTGCAGAAGGTGCGCGAGGCCGAGCGCGAGCGCCAGTTCAACGAATACAAGGACCGCATCGGCGAGATCGCCAACGGTACGGCGAAGCGCGTCGAGTACGGCAACGTCATAGTCGATCTTGGCCGCGCAGAAGGCATTATTCGCCGCGACGAGATGATACCGCGCGAGAACGTGCGCTATGGCGATCGCGTTCGCGCCTATATCTACGACGTGCGCCGCGAGCAGCGCGGGCCGCAGATTTTTCTGTCGCGCGCCCGGCCTGAGTTCATGTCTAAGCTGTTCTCGATGGAAGTGCCGGAAATCTACGACGGTGTCGTCGAGATCAAATCGGTTGCCCGCGATCCGGGATCGCGCGCCAAGATCGCCGTCATCTCCAAGGACAGTTCGATCGATCCGGTCGGCGCCTGCGTCGGCATGAGAGGCCAGCGCGTGCAGGCCGTGGTGAACGAGCTGCAGGGCGAGAAAGTCGACATCATTCAGTGGCGGCCGGATGCCGCCGAGTTCATCGTCAACGCGCTGGCGCCTGCCGAGGTGACCAAGGTCGTTCTGGATGAAGACTCCAACCGCATCGAGGTCGTGGTGCCGGAGAGCCAGCTCTCGCTGGCCATCGGTCGTCGCGGTCAGAACGTACGGCTGGCATCGCAGCTCACCGGTTGGGACATCGACATCCTGACCGAGCAGGAAGAGAGCGAGCGCCGCCAGAAGGAATTCGCCGAGCGGTCGCAGATCTTCATGGAGGCGCTCGACGTCGATGAAGTCATCGCGCAGCTCCTCGTGACCGAAGGCTTTGCCTCGGTCGAAGAGGTCGCGTTTGTGGAATTGTCGGAGATTGCCCATATTGAGGGCTTCGACGAAGACACCGCGCAGGAAATCCAGACGCGCGCCCGCGAGTATCTCGACCGGATCGAGCAGGAGCGCGACGCGAAGCGGAAGGCTCTGGGTGTTTCCGATGAGCTGATGAAAGTCGCCGGCATGACCACCGCGATGATGGTGTCGCTGGGCGAGAACGATATTAAGACGCTGGAAGATTTCGCCGATTGCGCAACCGACGATCTCGTCGGCTGGACCGAGCGCAAGAAGGACAAGGACGGCGAAGCCGTGCGTCACAAGGGTTTCCTCGATGGCTTTGAAGTTGGCCGTAAGGAAGCTGAGGAAATGATCATGGCAGCGCGAGTGCTGCTGGGCTGGATCGAGCCCGCTGAGGAAGTGGCTGCTGATGAAGCAGCTGAAGGTGGCGACGATGCAGCGACCGGCTCTGCCGGCTCGAATGCGTGAACTGGCTATGAACGGGAGCGGACATAAGCTTGATGGCGGCAAGGACGCAGATCGCAGAAGATGCAACGGTGGGGCTAAACCCCTCGCTGCGCACCTGCATCGTCAGCCGCCAGGAGTGCGCTCCTGAAGACCTGATCCGGTTCGTTGCCGGTCCGGACGATCAGATCGTTCCCGATCTTGGCCGCCGCCTTCCGGGCCGTGGCGTCTGGGTAACCGCCGAGCGCGGGATGGTCGAAGAGGCGGTCAAGCGCAAGGTGTTTGCCAAGGGTCTGAAGCGGCAGATCAATGCCGCGGTGGATCTGGCCGATCAAGTCGACCGGCTCATGGTTAAGCGCTGTCTTGATGCGCTAAGTCTCGCCAACAAGGCGGGTAAGGTGACGACCGGCTTCACCCGCATCGAAGCGGCGCTGATAGGCGGAAGTGTGGCCGTTCTGCTGCATGCCTCCGACGCAGCGGCGGACGGTGCTGGCAAGCTCGACCGACGTTTTCTGGCGATTTCAGCGCAAACAGGCCGAGATGCCGTGATCGTTGGTGAATTGACCGGCGAGCAAATGAGTTTAGCCTTAGGGCGGCTGAATGTGGTACATGCTGCGCTTAGCGCAGGCGGCGCCACGACAAAATTCCTGAACGAGGCCGGCCGTGTGACCCGATATCGATCGGGGTCGCGGGCGTTTGAAAGTCAAAACCGCGATCGTGGGGACGCGGCCGTGAGGCGTTTAGAAACGGGCAAGGTATGAGCGAGACGAAGGAAACCACTGACA
>JAEZBZ010000188.1 GCA_023412745.1 Pseudomonadota bacterium
ACCGGCCATCGCACAATCCTCGCCGCAGGTGGTCGTCATCGGCGGCGGCGCCGGCGGCGCGACGGTCGCGCATCTGTTCAAGCGCCGGAACCCGAGCACCCAGGTCCGATTGATCGAGGTGCAACAACAATACACCACCTGCTTCTTCTCGAATCTCTATCTCGGAGGCTTCCGTTCGTTCGAGTCGATCACCCATGGCTACGACCAGCTCAAGGCCATCGGCGTCGACGTCATTCACGAGCGCGCCACCGATGTCGATGGCAACAGCCGGACCATCACCCTGGCCAGCGGCGCCAAGCTACCTTACGACAAGCTCGTCATCTCGCCGGGCATCGATCTGAAGTACGACGCCATCGAGGGCTATTCGCGCGACGTCGCGGAGTACATGCCGCATGCCTGGCAGGCCGGGCGGCAGACACAAATCCTGCGTCAGCAGCTCGAAGCCGTGCCGAGCGGCGGCGTCGTGGTCATCGCACCGCCGAACAACCCATATCGCTGTCCGCCGGGACCCTATGAGCGGATTTCGATGATGGCGCACCACCTGATCACACACCGCTGGCGGTGCAAGATCATCGTTCTTGATGCCAAGCGCAATTTCGCCAAGCAGCCGGTATTCGTCGACAACTGGAACCGGCTCTACAAAGGCATGATCGAACTGCACCTCACCAACGAGATCGACGACTTCACCGCCGTCCGCGTCGATCCCTCCCAGATGTTGATCGAGACCAAGAGTGGTATGAAGGTGCGCGGCAATCTGGTCAACGTGATCCCGCCGCAGAAAGCCGGCGAAATCGCGCATCGCGCTGGCTGCGCCGAGGGCGACTGGTGCCCGGTCAATCCCGAGGATTTCACCTCGAAGAAAGTCCTCAACATCTTCGTTATTGGAGACTCGTCGTCAGCCGCCGATATGCCGAAGTCTGCCTTCTCCGCGAACAGTCAAGCGAAAGTCGTCGTCAACGCGCTGGAAGCTGAATTGCTCGGAAAGCAAAAATTCCCGCCGCGTTATCGCAACGTCTGCTGGTCGATGATTTCGGAGCGCAACAGCGCCAAGATCGGCGCAAATTATAGGCCCGGGAACGGCAAACTGGTTGCCAGCGACGGTTTCGTGTCATCGCCGGAGGACACCATGGATACGCGCATGGTGACTTATGACGAGTCGCTGGGCTGGTATTCCAGCATCGTCTCGGACATTTTCGGCGCAGGTTGATCGACCTGCGCCGAAATCTCAAAAGTCATTGATTGAGAAGCGAGCCGAAATACACCGCCAGCGCTTCGACTTCTTCATCGTTGAGCGAGCGTGTCACCGACACCATCACGGGATTGCGCCGCTCAGCAAATTCCTGATTGCGATAAGCTTTCATCGTCGTGACAAAAGTCTCGTGCTTCCAGCCGACGATGCTGGCCACGCCCGGATCCGGGCCGCCGTCCGTCCGGTGACAGGACACGCATTCTTGCGCCAGATGCTCACCAAGAGCCCGCAGGCGCTCGAAATCCGCCTGCGCGAAGGCCGCGCCGGAAACGGCGGCCATTCCCAGATATGTAGCCGATAGTGCAAGCAGCCAGCGCCGCATCGTCTCTTCCCTCCGGAGACTTGGCATGGGAATTTTATCGTCCCTCGCGCGAGGTGATGCAAGGGAAGAGGACACTAAACGCCACGATCCTTGTCACAAGATTACGCACTGCGGCCCGCAATCCGCACAAGCGCAATGCCACTCCGCAAAGAGGTACCAAAAACAAATCACCGGGAGGAAAACGATGGCTACAAACGGCGAAATTGAGGCGCGGGTTGCAGTGGTCACGGGCGGCGCATCCGGCATCGGACGCGCTGTTGTCGATCAGCTCATCGCTGCGGGATGGAAAGTCGCCATCTGGGATGTCAGCGACACTGCGCTGACTGCGGCTCACAGCGAACTCGGCGCATCCGGAAACGTGCGCCTCGCGAAGCTGGACATCACCGACGAAGCCACCGTCGAAACCGAGATTGCCGCCATCGAACAGGATTTCGGGCCGATCGCCGGCGTGGTCAATTCCGCCGGTATTGCTGCCGACCGCCATGTATTCGACACCCCCGTCGATCTGTTCCGCAAGATCCTCGATGTCAACGTCGTCGGTACCTTCATCGTGGCGCGCGCCGCCGCCCGCGCCATGAAGCAGCGCCAGCGCGGCGCCATCGTCAATCTCGCCTCGGTTGCAGGCCTGCGCGGATCGAAAGGGCGGTCGGCCTATGGATCATCGAAAGGCGCCGTCGTCACCCTGACCCAGGTGATGGCCAACGATCTCGCCGGCAGCGGTATTCGCGTCAACGCCGTGGCGCCGGGCCCGGTCGAAACGCCGATGGTGAAAGCTTTCCATACTGCCCAGGATCGCCAAACCTGGATGCGGTTCGTGCCGATGCACCGCTATGGAACGCCCGCGGAAATCGCGCGCGCCATCTGCTTCCTGCTCGATGACGCGCAGTCGAGCTTCATCACCGGTGAGGTGATCGCGGTCGACGGCGGCTTCCGCGGCGCCGGCATCATCCCGGCATAGCCAAACCTGCGGACACGGTCGGCTATCCCAGCATATTCGTGTCCGCGCATACTGACAGGGATTGCCCCGAAATCGTGCGGCCGCGCGGGCTGGCCGTCAACACCACCATGTCCGCAAGCTGCTGCGGCGTGACGTAGTCCTTCAGCGAGGAGAACTGCATCATGTGCGTTTCCTGTTCCTTGAACGATACACCACGCTGCTGCGCCTTGGCCTCGATGACGCGACGAATGCGATCGCCAGCGACCAGGCCGGGCAGCAGCGCATTGGCGCGAATGCCATAGCCGCCGAGTTCGATGGCGATGGTTTTCGTGAAGCCGATCACGCCCCACTTCGCCGCCGCATATGGCGAGCGCAGCGGAAACCCGTGCTTCCCCGCCTGCGACGACAAATTCATGATGCTGGCGTTCTTGCTCTGCTTCAGATGCGGCACGGCGAGACGCACGCAGTTGAACTGCCCGGTGATGTCGATGGCGAGACAGCGATCCCAGTCCTCTGGATTGATTTCCTCGACCTTGCCCGTTGGCCCGGCGATGCCCGCGTTGTTGACCAGACAGTCGAGGCCGCCCAGCTCCTTCAACGCATCATCGAATAGCGCAGCCACCTGCGCGCGATCCGACACATCGCACACGCTCCATGTCAGCTTCGGATCGCTGGCCGCCAAACCATCCAGCGCCGCGCGGTCGACGTCGCACACATGCACCTTTGCGCCTTCCCGCACGAATGCGCGCGCGATCTCGAGCCCGATGCCACCGGCACCCGCCGTGACCAGCACGCGCAATCCTTCGATCTGCATATCCATGGCGACGGCCATCCTTCTCGCCTATTTGCGACAATTCCCGTTTGCATGAGCCAACGCGGCGGCTACGCTAGATGAGTATCAGCTTTCCGCATACGGCAGAAAAAGCCAAACGAGACGGAAACGCAAGATGGAGAGGAAGCTATGCCGAAGGTGGCAGTGATCGGTGCCGGTCTGATTGGCCGTGCCTGGTCCATGGTATTCGCCCGCGCCGGGTGGGATGTTCGACTGTGGGACGGCGTTGCTGGAGTTGCAGATCATGCGCAAACGCTGATCGCGGAAGGCCTGGTCGATCTCGCCAAGTATGGTCTCGCGGACGATGCCAAGGGCGCTGCGGCCCGCGTCAGCCTGTGCGATACGCTGGAAAATGCGGTCGCGGGCGTGGATTTCGTGCAGGAGAATACGCCCGAGAAAGTCGAGATGAAGCGGGAGATCTTCGCCCGCCTGGATGCCGCCGCCGCGCCGGGCACCATTCTGGCCTCGTCTACGTCGGCGCTGGTGACGTCGCTGTATACCGAGGAACTGAAGGGCCGCACCCGCTGTCTTGTCGCGCATCCGGTGAACCCGCCGCATCTGGTGCCGATCGTGGAATTGTGCGGCGCCCCCTGGACGGCGCCGGAGGTCATGCAGCGCGCCCGCGAGGTCTACACGTCCATCGGGCAAGTACCGATCCACGTCAAAAAGGAGGTCGACGGATTTGTTCTGAACCGGTTGCAGACTGCCCTTCTGGCGGAATCCTTCCGGCTCGTCGAAGAGGGCGTCGTCACCCCGCAGGACCTTGACGAGACCATCCGCAACGGTCTCGGGCTGCGCTGGTCGTTCATGGGGCCATTCGAGACCATCGAATTGAACGCCCCCGGCGGCATTCCGGACTACTGCGCGCGCTACAGCCCGTTCTTTCGCCGCATCGCCGCCGACCAGCCGAAGGCCGAGGTGTGGGACAAGGACAAGACCGACGCCGTCGCCGCAGCCTGGAGCCCGCACGTCGATCCGGACCGCCAGACCGCGAAGACGCGCTGGCGCGACGAGCAGCTCGCCGCCCTTGCCGCCCACAAACGCTCCATCAAACCGTTCTCTGGCTGAGAGGCACCCCCATGGCCAAATCACGCAAAGTCATCATCACCTGCGCTGTAACCGGCTCGATTCACACGCCGTCGATGTCGCCTCATCTACCGATCACGCCAACGGAAATCGCGGATGCAGCGATCGGCGCGGCCGAAGCCGGCGCGGCCGTCGTGCACCTGCATGCCCGCGATCCGCAGACCGGCAAGCCGGATCAAAGCGTCGAAGCGTTTGCGCCGTTTCTGAAAGTCATCAAGCAGAGCTCCAACTGCGTGGTGAATATCACCACCGGCGGCGCCATGACCATGACGGTGGAGGAACGCGCACGGCCGGCCGCCCATTTCAAACCAGAGGTCGCCTCCCTCAACATGGGCACGATGAACTTCGGCCTCTATCCGATGCTCAATCGCACCAAGGACTTCAAGTTCGATTGGGAACGGCCCTATATCGAAGGCTCGCGCAGCGGCTTCTTCAAGAACACCTTCGCCGATATCGAGTACATTCTCACCACCTGCGCCAACAACGGCACGCGTTTCGAAATCGAGTGCTATGACATTGGACATCTTTATACGCTGGCGCACTTCGTCGATCGCAAGATCGTCAAGCCGCCGCTGTTCGTGCAAAGCGTGTTCGGCATCCTCGGCGGTATCGGTCCGCACCCGGAGGACGTCGCGCATATGAAGCGCACCGCCGACCGCCTGTTCGGCAACGATTATCATTGGAGCGTGCTGGGCGCCGGCGCCAATCAGCTCCGCATCGCAGCGATGTCCGCCTCGATGGGCGGCAACGTCCGGGTCGGTCTTGAGGACTCTCTCTGGGCCGGTCCGGGTAAATTGGCTGAGAGCAACGCCGAGCAGGTGCGTCTCGTGCGGCAGGTGATCGAAGGCCTCGGCCTTGAAGTCGCGACGGCCGACGATGCGCGCGACATGCTGCAGCTCAAGGGCGGCGATCAGGTCGGCTTCTAGAATTCTCCGCGTTCTGGCGGAAATCTCGCCCAACTGCACAATCCCGGGCTCGCCCGGGATCCGGCTTTTGCATCGGCCACGACATGCGGTCAACTGACGATACGCATTGCGCCAATTGATCGTCTTTACTAGAAAACCCAATAAAACACGCGCTTCAGCGCAGCGTTTCAAACAGTCGCCGCATCAACTGCATGCGCGGCACCAGCGACGAAATTAGAAGATGCTCCTCGAGCGTATGCGCGCCGGCTCCGTCAACGCCAAGTCCGTCGAGCGTCGGAACCGTGTGTGCTGTAAAATTCGCATCGCTGCCGCCGCCGGTATAGCAATCGATCAGATCGAAACCGATCTCCTTCGCCACGTCGCGCGCATATTCATAGAGCTTCGCAACACCGGCATTTTTCTCGAATGGCGGTCGATTGAGTTGCCCGGAAATATGGATTTTCGTATCCGGCGTTTTCGGTTTCAGCGCGTGCAGCTTGGCGATCACATCATCGGCGTCGGCGATCGAACTGATGCGCAAATCGATGCTCGCGCGACACCGGGCAGGAATGACATTTGCGGCCGTGCCACCTTCGATCATGCCGATATTCATCGTCACGCCGCGCGTATAATCCGTCATCGCCTCGATATCGAGAATTTGATGCGCCATCTCGACAATAGCGCTGCGGCCATCAGGATGCCGCGAGCCGGAATGTGCCGGTCTACCCTCGACCTCGATGATCAGCCTTGCGACGCCCTTGCGCGCCGTCACGATCTTTCCGCCGTCGCGCGCAGGCTCGGTGACCAGCACATATTTGGCGTTCTGCGCGTATTTTTCGATCAGGGCGCGCGAGTTCAGGCTGCCGATTTCCTCGTCTGATGTATACAGGAATCGGATCGGCAGCGGCGTCGTGGTGCCCGCCTCACCCAGCGAGCGGAAGGCCGCATAGGCGAGATACGCGCCGCCTTTCATGTCGTAGATACCGGGGCCGAATGCACGATCGCCTTCGACACGAAACGCAAAATGCTCCAAAGTTCCTTTCGGATGCACCGTGTCGAGATGACAAAGCACCAGAATGCCTGGTTCGTCGCCCCCCCATGGCGATGAAATTGCCAGATGATCCGCGGTAGCACCTTGCCCCGGAATGCGTTCGACGCGCCCCCCAGCCTGACGAAATCCGGTCGCCGCGCGATCCATCATGCGATTTACGCCAGCAATATCGGCTGTTTGGCTCTCGATTTCGACCCAGGTTGAAATGCCCGCCAACAGCGTCGCAGCATCCGGGCCCTTCATTCCATGCTCTCCCGCATCTCATTCACGGATCCGACATCTGATCCGGCATCATACGCGTTTCAGACTGCGTCGTCGCAAGCCAATTCACGGCCATTCCAAAGCGGATGGCCGCTTTCAAACTCTGCAATATTATGGGCGACGACCTGCTGCAATGAACCGGTTTTCGCAAAGACCTCGCGCTGCCGCATGGAACTGTTGCCCTCGGCGAGAATGCGCCTCAGCGTATCGAAATGTCTGTCGTAGCCAAGTTCCGTCGCAGTTTTGGAGATACGATCGCACCACGCGAAAATATCGTCGCGAAGAGATTTCACCTCGCCTTCGAGGCTGGTGATCAGCTTGGCGTCCAATCCAAATCGCATGGCGCGCCATTTATTTTCGCGGGCCAACCAGCGCGGCGGCGGCGGCACATCATCCACCCAGCTCCCGTTTTCGCGGAACCAGTGCGCCAGCGTATGAATAAATGCGACAGCCGCCAAAGTCTCAGAAATCGTCGCAAACCCATCACAAACGCGAATCTCAAGTGTCCCGTGTCCGGGACTTGGCCGCAAATCCCACCACAGATCCTTGAGAGACTGAATGGCGTCGCAAGCCTTCAGCGTATTGCAGAGCTGACCGAATTCGCGCCAGGAATGGACCATGTAGGGCTGTCCCGCCGTCGGCAAGGCCTCGTACGTCGTCGGACGACATGAGGCGAGACCGGTGTCTTCGCCTTGCCAGAAGGGCGAGCTGGCGGAAATGGCCAACAGATGCGGCAGAAAATGCAGGAAGAAGTTGTTGAAACGGATGCATTCGTCTCCGCTTCGCATGCCGATATGAACATGCATGCCGAAAACAGTCATGCGACGCGTGAGCCATTGATTGCGATCGATCAGCTCGTGGTATCGCGGTGTTGGCGTGATGATGCAGTCGGCGTAACGCGCAAACGGGTGACAGCCGGTTGTCGAAAAAGCCAGCCCAAGGTCGCTGCCAATACTCTGCAGGCGCGAAATAGTCGGCCCCAAATCCTGCTCGACCGCGTGGACGTCAATGCACTTGTTGGAATTGATTTCAACCGTGCTCAGATAGAACTCACGCGTAACGGCCGGCATATGCGCGGCACGCGCCAGGACGTCTTCCGCCCGTGAGGCAAGATTGTACGTCGCAGGATCGACGATCTGCAGCTCGATCTCAACGCCAAGCGTGAGCGAACCTGCCGATTTAAAGATCAAATCGTCCCCATCGGCTTCCGGGCGCAGCGTGATGCGGTCGAGTATCGACTCCAACGGCGCCGTTCGCCGAGATCCGATCATGATGCGTTTGCTCCCTCGGCAATGTCCCGGCTTACAAAAGGCCGCGTTGGGAGAAACCGGCGCACAACTTTGCACCAGTTCCCTGTGTGCTAACGCAAAGGGCTGCTTGTCCGTTCCCCTTGAGCCGGCCGACCGACCTCATCGATCCACGCGTATTGAGGTGTCATTTTTCGGGCTGCGCGCCATTCCGCGCGATGCGCGACTCGCGCCAGGTGATGAACAGCGTCGATGAAATGATCAGGCCAGCCCCGATCCAAGTCGAAATCGCGGGGATCTCGGCAAACAGCAAATAGCCCCAGCCCACCATCCAGAGTAACCGAACATAATCTGCCGGCATGCAAATGCTCGCGTCTGCCATCCTCAGAGCTTGGATGTAAGCGTAGTTGCCCAGACCGGCCAACGCCCCCATGACAAGCAAGATGAACCAAGTTTGACTAGTCGGCCAAACCCAAAACGGCAGGGCCCCCAGGCACGCAAAAGGCGCGATCATCAGCGGCTGGTAAAAACTCACCGTCAGCGGACTGTCGTAGGTCATCAACTTTTTGGCCAGCAACAGAGAACTCGCCCAAAGAATGCTCGAGCCGAGCGCCGCCAACGCACCAACGGAAACGATCTCCGCGCCAGGCTTTAGTACGATCGCGGTCCCCAGCAGCCCAACGATCACGGCCAGCCAGCGCCGGATGCCGGCAATCTCGCCAAAAAAGAGAGCCGCCCCGATCGTGACGAAGATCGCGGTTGTAAAACTCAGCGCTCCGGCATCCGCCAACGGCAAAACTTTCAGCGAGTAATACCAGGCCGTCATCGAACAGACGCCGATCGTTCCCCGCAGCAGCTGCAAATCCAGCCTGTTGCTCCGGAACCCTGTGCGGCCTAGCCGCATGAGCAACGGCATGGTCAGCAGAATGGTGAAGACGGATCGGAGGAACACGATCTGTATAGTCGGAAGCTCGTCACCAATCGTGCGCACGCAAACGTGCAAAGCCGATGAAACCAATCCAGCCATAAGCATCAGCAAAACAGCGAAAACAACTTCCGGCCGGCTGCCGAGCAGAACTGATAGCTGGAGCTTACCCCCCAAGCGCATGATTGCCCTCTCGAGATCGCGCAAAGATCAGGAAAGCCCGAAACGCACCAATATGCGAGGGAAATCATTGCATGGCCGAACCGCGTCGGCCCAACATCCACTGTGAAGAGCGCGTGTTTGCTCGATGCCTGCGCCCAGTCGCGGCCCACAAGCGAGGCTGCGGAAAACAAAAAAGCCGCCGCTGAAACAGCGACGGCCTTTTGTATCAATGAAGAGGGTTTTTCGAAGACTTTCCTCACCCTTTGGCAGACCTGGCAACGACCTACTCTCCCACGTCTT
>JAEZBZ010000209.1 GCA_023412745.1 Pseudomonadota bacterium
GCTTCAAGCAGCGTGCGCTCGGCAGCGGCCGTCGACAGCCGCTCGTCCCACAGCACGATCGGCAGTGGCGACAGCCGGTTGAAGTTGCGAGCGAATGCCCGCGTGGATTGCGCGCGCGGGCCTTCGCTGCCGTCGAGATTGCGCGGTAGGCCGAGCACGAACCCCGCGATGCGATGTTCCGTCGCGAGGTCGATCAGGCGTGCGGCGTCGGCCTTGAACTTGGTCCGGATGACGGTTTCCAGCGGCGAAGCGATGATACGCGAGACGTCGGACAGCGCGACACCGATCGTTTTTGTTCCCAAATCGAGGCCGAGCAGGCGCTGGCCGTTCGCGATAAGGGCCGCGAAGGCTTCGGCTTCGGTCAGGGTTTCGCCGGTCGGGAGTTCGGTCACGCGATCAATCCATCTTGAAATCGTGAGGGTTGTTGCCGTCTTCTGCGGCCTTATACTGCGCCGCGACCCAAGACGCGGCACAAATTCGGGATAAGGCATCCGTCATGAAGATCACTTGGTTCGGCCATTCCTGCTTCCGCATCGAGACCGGAAACAGTGTTCTGTTGATCGATCCCTTCCTGAAGGGCAACCCGACCTTCGAGAAATCCGGTGTGAACTGGGATGACGCAGTGAAGGGCGTGACCCACGTCGCGCTGACGCACGGCCACGACGATCACATTGGCGACGCGGGTGAGATCTGCAAGAAGACCGGCGCGACGCTTTTCGCGGTATTCGAACTCGCCATGCATGTCGCGCAGCAGGGTGCGGAAAAGCTGGAGCCGATGAATACCGGCGGCACCGTCCGCTCGGCCGATTTCGACCTGACGCTGACCCAGGCGCTGCATTCCTCGTCGTCCAACGGCACTTACCTCGGCAATCCTTGCGGCATCGTGCTGCGCACCAAGGAGGGCAAGACCGTCTATCACATGGGCGACACGGACATCTTCTCCGATATGGCGCTCATTCAGGAACTGTATCAGCCGAGCATTGGCATCGTGCCGATCGGAGATCGCTTCACGATGGGCGCGCGGGTGGCGGCCATGGCGTGCAAGAAATACTTCAAATTCGGGATGGTGCTTCCCTGCCACTATGGAACCTTCGCTGGCATGCTCGATCCGAATGCCGACGCATTCGTGGCCGAAATGAGCGGTCAGAATGTGATGGTGCCGCAGGTCGGCCAGGCCGTCACGGTCTAAGGATGGATCGGTCGTAACGCGCCGGGTACGCGGTTCTACAGGAGAGTTCATGACTGGTGATGGCCTGCCACCGGCCGCACGGAGTGTAGTGCGGTCTTCCGGCTTCGGGCTGGTCGCCGTGTTTACGTGCACGACCTTTCTGTCCGCGCTGCTGTTGTTCTCGATCCAGCCGCTGTTCGCCAAGATGGTGCTGCCGGTGCTCGGCGGCTCGCCGTCAGTGTGGGCGGTGGCGATGTGCTTCTTCCAGGGCGCGCTGCTCGCGGGCTATTGCTACGCCCATCTCGTCAACCGGCTGGTCCCGGCCAGGATGGCGGGCATCGTGCACCTTGGAGTGTGCGCGCTGGCGCTGCTGGTTTTGCCGATCGGCCTTCCGTCCGGCTGGAGCGAGCCGCCAGCGGGCGGAAACCCATATCTCTGGCAGATGGCGCTGTTTGCCGTTGCGGTCGGTTTGCCGTTCGTGGCGGTGGCGGCCAATGCGCCGTTGCTGCAAGCCTGGTTCGCGGCAACCAACCATCCCGGCGGTCGCGATCCCTACTTTCTCTATGCGGCCAGCAATCTGGGCAGTCTGATCGCGTTGCTCGGTTATCCGATCGTTCTGGAGCCTGCGCTCGGCGCCCGCGCGTTGGCTAACGTCTGGAGTGTCGGCTTCATCGTTCTGATTGGCGCGATTAGCATCTGTTATTGGGCCCTGCGCGCGCGCGCCAAAGGCTCGGCTCCGACAGCGGTGCAGGCCGAAGGAGCCTCGGACGAGCAGCCGCTGTGGTCGCGCCGGTTCGGATGGGTCGGCCTCGCGATGGTCCCGTCGGCATTGCTGACCGCCTTTACAACCCACGTCACCACCGACGTCGCATCGGCGCCGTTGCTGTGGGTCGTGCCCTTGGCGCTTTACCTGCTGACCTTCGTCATCGTGTTTCGTGAGCGCGCGCTGATACCGACGCGGCTGCTGCTCATTCTGCATCTGGCAGCGGTGGTCGTCGCGCTGTTGCAGTTGTCGCAGACCGAGCATGATGGCTGGATCGTTTCAAGCGCGACCGGCGTCGTGGTGTTCTTCACATCGGCCATGGTCGCGCATCGGACACTGTATGATCTGCGGCCAGCGCCGCGATTCCTGACCGAGTTCTATCTGTGGATGTCGCTGGGTGGTGTACTCGGCGGTCTGTTCGCGGCTTTGATCGCGCCGCAGATCTTCTCCGAAGTGTTCGAGTATCCGTTGCTGCTGGCGCTGACCATGGCCTGCCGTCCGGGCGCCGCCGAAGTCTTCCGTCTGCTCGGTCGGGCGGTGGTGAGCCTTCTGCGGCTGGTCCGGATTCCGGTACCTGCGACCTGGAAGAGTCTCGATAGCGAGGGCTTAAGCGAACTTCTGAAGCTGTGGCTGATCATGGCCAGCGGCGTCCTGGCGATCTACTGGATGCCAAGGATCGGCGAAGTCATCCTCGGCGTCGATAGCGACAGTATTCTAAGCTGGCTGGTTGGATGGCAGCGTTGGGTTCTGCTGGAGTTTGGAACGACGACACTCATCTCCCTGGTGTTCGCGATCCTGCTGCTGCTTTGCTTCTGGTATCCGCCGCGCCAGTTCGCCTTCGCGATCCTGATGTTCCTGGCCGTTGTGATACTGCCGTCGACAGTGAAGCGTGGCGATGCGCAACGCAGCTACTTCGGCGTCTATCGCGTCATGGTGTCTTACGATGGGGACTACAACATTCTCACGCACGGCACGACGCTGCATGGCGCACAACGCATTCGCGACAGCGACGGGGCCTATCGTGATGACGTGACGCCCGGCACCTACTATCACCCTAAGAGCCCGATGGCGCTGACGGTCGAGCGGGTACGCGAGCGGCTGGCGCAGACCGGTGCCAAGGGGCGTTACGGCGTGATCGGCCTGGGCGCGGGTTCTCTGGCTTGCTATGCGGGCGCCAGCGAAAAGTGGCGCTTCTTCGAGATCGATCCGCTGGTCGTCAAGCTGGCGCAGAACCCGCAAAGCTTCAGTTATCTGCACCACTGCCAGGCACAACCCGACATCGTGGTGGGCGACGCCCGTCTGACCATCGGTCGTGAGGCGGATGAAAGTTTCGACCTGATTATCGTAGATGCCTTTACGTCGGATGCGGTGCCGGTTCATCTGATGACGGCGGAAGCGCTGCGTCTTTATGAGTCGAAACTGACGCCAGATGGCATCGTCCTGCTGCACATCTCAAATCGTTATCTCGATCTCGATGCCGTACTCGGTGCGACGCTGCCGCTGGTTCCCGGCCTGCATGGGTTGATCCTGTCCGATGACGAGGCCGACGGCAGCTATGCCAGCACCACGTCAACCGTGGCGATCTTCTCCAAGAACGCCGACGTGATCGCCTCCTTCCGTGGAATGCCGGAAGCGCGCGAGCTGGAGGCGAACGGTCTTCGCGCCTGGACCGACGACTATTCGGACGTCGTCGGACCGTTCATGTCGAAGCTGCGGCGGTAAGGGCGGCGTCCGCGAGCTGGATGCCGCCGGCCTGCCGGTAGCTTTGAGCGATTGGGCAAAAAGAAAGGGCGGGAAGCGTTGTGCTTCCCGCCCTTTTCGAATTAAAGCGCCGATCGCACGATCAGCGGCGCGATTTGCGAGCCGGCGTCGGTGCGGCGCGGCGGGCGCGCGGGGCCGGGGCGGCGACTTCGACTTCCGGCTCCTCCAGCGTGGTCACGATGGTGCTGAGGGCCTCGATCATGGCCGAACGCTGACGCACCGGAAGCGCCGCAAGGAGCTGCTCCTCGGTATTACGAGCGGCGGGTTCAGCCGATTTCAGAAGGTCGCGGCCCGCGGCGGTGAGGCGGACGGCGTACATGCGCGCGTCATGGCTGGTGCGCCGGCGCTGCAGCAGGCCCTTCTTGATCAGGCGACGCACAATGTCAGCCAAAGTTGAACGGTCGATGCCCGTGGCCTGTACCAGTCCGGTCTGGCTGACGTCTTCCGACTTCGCGACGGACTTGAGTACGGCGAACTGCCGCGGGGTGAGGTCGTTTTCACCCATGGTGGCGGCAAAAAGCTCGTCGGCGCGCTGTCCTGCGCGATGCAGCAGGTGAAGCGCCGAGTTCATAAGAGAGTGTTGGTCACGGGAATGAGATGCCATTGTCTGCTCCAGATCGTCCTTTTCTTTAAACAGCAGTCAAACTTTGTCTTTGTGGAGACCGTCATTCTGCTGAACGTCGCTCGTAATTAAGGCCTTCGCAGGTTCGATGCTTGACCTCAGGCACGTGCTAGTTAACGTTTTCCACAACCTATAGCGGCGAAAAGCGCCGTTGGGTATCCGCTGCAGTTCGATCATGATGCGCTGGTCATGGCACCAGTTAACGATGTCACCATCCGTGCGAGCTTGCTTGTGGGATTTCGCGAGCTTGTGCATTCGCGCGCCCTGAACCACGAGGCGCTGCTCGATGAAGTCGGACTGCGCGCGGAAGATATCGATAATTCCGATAATCTCCTGCCCTTCGATGCCGTGGCAAGGTTGATGGAGCGCGCTGCCGAACTCAGCAATGATCCCTGCCTGGGGTTTGCGTTCGCCGAGGCATACCCCAAGGGGGCCAGCGGTGTGCTGGGCTACCTCGTTTTGCACGCCAGAACGGTCCGCGAAGCACTGGCGACCTTTGTGCGATATGGCTCGCTGGTGCTACATCCGGTCACGGTCGACCTGCGCGAGGAACACGATGTCGCAGCGTTGTCGTGGCGGTTCCCGGTCCACCTCACCGGGCCTCGTACCCAATTTTCCAATTTCGCGCTGGCTATGATAGTGCTGCGCTTGCGGCAGATCGCGGGCGGGGACTGGTTTCCTCAGCTCGTTGAAATGGAGCATCGCGAGCCACCTTGCGCAGCCACGATTCATCGCATCTTCGGGTCTCGCGTTACCTTCAACGGTCATCAGAACCGTGTGACGATCGATAGCCGGACGTTGATGCGGCGCAGCGATACGGCCGATCCGCGCCTCTACACTATCCTTGAAGAGGCAGGCCAAGCCAAGCTGAACGAACTATCCGCGCGCACGGATATCGTTGCCCGGACGGCACGGGCGATCACGGAAACCTTGCACACATCAGCGCCGCTGCTCGACAAGATCGCCGAACGCATGCGCGTGTCGCCGCGCTCGCTGCAGAAGCGGCTGTCGCAGCAGGGTACGAGTTTCGAGCGGGTGCTGAGCGAGACGCGGCGCGCGCTGGCCATGCGCTATCTGCGCGATACCGACATGTCGTTGACCGAGATCGGCTTCCTGCTCGGATTTTCCGAGCAGAGCGCGTTTACCCGCGCAACCAAGGCATGGTTCGGAAAGCCGCCACGAGTGCTGCGCGACGAAGCGCGGCGTACGCCCCACGACAAGTGAAAACAGGCAGGCCCTGAAAAGAATTGCGTCCTGCATGACGGGATTGCCGTTGTCATGCAGGGCGCTATCAGGCCGCGCGGTAGTGTTTGGCGGGGAAGCCGCGCGCGATCAGAAGTGGGTCTTGGCCGTGAGAAGGAACGTGCGGCCCATGCCGGTATTACAGGTTACGCCGGCCGGGGTGCACGAGACGGTCGGCGGCGAGCTCAGCGCCGGCGTGTAGGCTTCGTCAAACAGGTTGTTGACGTTGGCGCCGATGGTGAGGGTGTCGTTGACCTTATAGCTGCTGAACAGGTCGACCAGCGCATAGCCGTCCGAACGGGCCGGTGCGCCAGGCGCGGCGTTGATGTCGCCGATGTAGGCTTCCGATGTCACCGTCGCACGTGCGCCGAGCGTCAGCTTCTCGTCCAAGAAGCGCAGTCCTGCGGTGATGACGAGCACGTGGTCTGGCAGGTAGCTCTGCGCGCCGAGGCCGTTGGTCTGCGATGGCAAATCGGAATGGGTGTAGGTGTAGGCGAGCTGGCCAAAAATGTAGCGGGCATCGTAGCTACCCTGCAGTTCCACGCCCTGCACCTTCGAGGTTCCCGGATTGTTGATGAAGGTCACGGCGCAGGGGCCTGAGAAACATCCCGAGATATAGTCCTCGATGTTGTTGTTGAAGTAGGCGGCCTTGAATCGGAATGCATCGCGCCGCGACCACACGCCGTTGGCCGTAACGTTCGCACCGAGTTCCCAGCCCTTCAGAATTTCAGGCTTCAGGAACGGGTTGGGAGCGAACCCGAAACCGCCGGACGGATGGCTACCGCCAAGCATGGTCTCCTGGATGGTCGGTGGGCGGAACGACTCTGCGTATGTGATGTACGGCTGCAGCCACGGCGTAACCTGCGCCGCGAGCGTAACCTTCGGATTCAACCGGCCTTCGGAGCGATCCAGATCGTAAAGCCCTACGGGAACGCCTTGCGGGTTGCCGGGCTGGGCGGTGAAGGTGCCGTCCAACTGATAGAAATCATAGCGCAACCCGGCGATCAGATCGAAGACCCCGTGCGAGAAGGTCGTCTGCGAGAACACGCCGCCGATGGAGCTTTCACCGCTCGGGTTGACGCCGCCGCCACTGCCGGGATTGATCAGGTTCTTCGCAGTCACGTCATCTTTGAAGTATTCGACGCCGTACTCCGACTTGACCTGAATCGCGCCCCAGTTGAACCGCGACGTGTTCGACATGTCGAATCCCATGCCTTCGTCGCGGATATGGCGACCGGCGCTTGCCATCGGCGAAATAGCGCGACGATAGTGCATGGCGACGTCGCTCATGGATGCGTTGAAGCGGAAGTCGATCAGCGGGTTGTCCATGGAGGTGTAGCGATACTTCGCCGTGAACACCTTGGAGTCGACCTGCTGGTAAACCGACTGGGCGAAGAAATCGTTGTCGTAGAACACGCCACCGATTGTCAGGCGATTGTACGGCGTGGCGCCAAACTCAGCCTTGACCAGCCCTGAGAGAATATCCTGACGCGAGTATGGGATCGTCAGACCATCGCCATTCTTATAGTCGTCAGGGTTGCGATAGCTGATCGCGCCGCCGACTGCGACACTGCCGGCGCGCACTGCGCCTGCCGCCATCTCCGAGAAGCCTTGGTTGTTGCTGCCCCAGGTGAGCGAGGTTATCGCGCCTGTGGAATTGCCGGGCTTGATGATGTCGTCGATGCCCAGCGTGCGGAAGTTCGCCGATCCGGCGAGGGCACCGGCACCACCCGTCGTGGCCACCGCGCCGCGCTCGATATCGACTCCGGCGAGCAGCGAGGGATCGACGTAAAGCAGGCCTTGCGCTTCGTGCGTGGTAAAGCGGAAGTTCTGGCGCACACCGTCGATCATCATGTTAACGCGGCCGGAGCCTTCCAAGCCACGGATATTGACGGCGATACCCGAGTTTGTCGGACTTTCACGCGTGTACGTGCCGGGCATGGCGCGCAGCACGTCGCCGGTGTTGACCTGGCCGAAGGTCTCAAGCTCCGATTTCGTCGCGGTGCTGACGGCGGCAGGCGTCTCGTAGGGAACGTCCTGCGGCGGCACGGTCCGTGGTGCGGCGACGACGGGTTCTGCCGGAGCAGCCTGAGTCTGCGCGGGCGCTGCCTTCGGGGCCGCTTTGGCGCGGGCCTTCTGCTTCGGCCGCACAGCCGAACCTTCGACAGTCACCGGCGGCAAGGTGCCTTGCGCAGCCGCTTCACCGGCGATCGCAACAGCCAAGCCGCAGACCACATAACCGGCCAGATGCGAACCCAATTTGAGTGATGACTTGTGTGCCGTGGCAGTGCATTGCGCACACGCCGGTGCAGCGCCGGTTGCCCGACTCCGATTGCGCCCTTGCATGTCTCTAATTCCCCTAACCCCTTATATCGAAACATCGGCGGGCTGGAGCGTGTGTAACACCGCTTGGCTGGCGAAGACCGGATACGAGATCGACAGTCGACAAAGGCACGCTATTTTTGTTTACTAGGGGAGTCAACAATGTGCGCGGGATTGATCAGGAACAGAGCCAAAAAAGCAACACCTTGTCAGGGTTGCCCGTCCGGGCTGCGGGCGCGTCGCGACAGGATCGCCAGGGACCGCGAGAAGAAATCGCGCCGGGTCAGGATGAAAATCACCCAGGTCGTGGCGGCCATGAACGCCAGCGGATGGACGAACCAGGCCAGCGCAGCTATGGCGTAATAGAACGAGCGGATGCCGGAGTTCGAGTGATCGGCGGCAATGCCGATGAGTTCTGCGGTATCGTGTGCGTGTGTCGCGCATTCGGTCTGGTTGCTTTCGCCGGCGATCGGCGTTGATCCGATCATGATCGCCGTATAGTGCGACAGCCGCGTTGCCCAGGCGAACTTGAAAAACGCGTAGATAAAGATCGCCATCATCAGCAGGATCTTGGTTTCCCAGATCCAGGCCTGGGACTGGCCGATGAAGGGCAGCCGCTCCAGCATCGCCTGCACTTTCTCGCCAGACCCCAGAAGCGCCGCCAGACCACCGACCGCGATCACGCTTGTGGAGGCGAAGAAAGCATTGCCCTGCGTCAGATGACCGAGCAGCACACCGTCGAGAATGCGGTTCTCCCGCGCCGACATGTTCAGCATCCAGGAGACGCGGTGGTTTTGTACCGCGGCAACGATGCTGCTGCGTTCCAGCGATGATCGCTCCGCAAGCGCGCGATAGCCGCCGATCAGCACAAAGAACCAAATCACCGCAATCAGATCGAATTTCGGGTCGGTGAATAGTGTCATGATGATCCGCGTGGCAGCGTCGTGTTCATGTTGGTTAGAGCCGCGTCGCCGCTCGGCTGTCAAGCCGAACGGCCAATGGCAACGTTCAACCCGCATGCGTGCCCGTGATCTAGCAAAAGCGCTATTTGCAAAATCGAGCCGAGAACGATCGTTCAGGTTGCCGGCGGCAGGAAACCTTCATGCCGTTTTCGCCCGGCCGCATGCACACATGCATCCTGTTATCCGGGAATCGCGCTTGGGGAAAGTCGCGGGAATAATCGCGGTGCCGTGCTTCGTGGTCACCATCATGGGCTGTCAGACTGCTGATCAGGCGTGCACGTGCGTCGTGGGGCACACACTACATGCGGAAAACGCCGAACCGCGTTTCCAGAATCGGCGCATTGAGGCAGGCGGAAAGGCTGAGTGCGAGGACGCGGCGGGTTTCCTGCGGCGTGATGATGCCGTCGTCCCACAGCCGCGCGGTCGCGTAGTAGGGGTGTCCCTCGCGCTCGAACTGCTCCAGCACCGGTGCCTTGAACGCGGCCTCTTCCTCCGCGCTCCACGATTTGCCTTCCGCCTCGATGTTGTCGCGCCGGACCGTGGCCAGCACGGATGCGGCCTGCGGGCCGCCCATGACGGAAATTCGCGCATTGGGCCACATGAACATGAAACGCGGATCATAGGCGCGTCCGCACATGGCGTAGTTGCCCGCGCCGTAGCTGCCGCCGATGATCACGGTGATCTTCGGCACGTTGGCGCTGGCCACGGCCGTGACCATCTTGGCACCGTGGCGGGCGATGCCACCGGCCTCCGCCTCGCGACCGACCATGAAGCCGGTGATATTCTGCAGGAACAGCAGCGGAATGCGGCGCTGGCAGGCCAGCTCGATGAAGTGCGCCGCCTTCTGCGCCGTCTCGGAATACAGGATGCCGTTGTTGGCGAGGATCGCCACGGGCAGGCCTTCGATGCGGGCGAAGCCGGTCACCAGCGTGGTGGCGTACAGCGCCTTGAACTCGTCGAAATCCGAGCCGTCGACGAGCCGCGCGATCACCTCGCGGGCGTCGTATTGCGTCATCAGCGAGGCCGGCACGCATCCGTCGATGTCCTCGATCGGGTAGGCTGGCGGCCGCGGCTCGGCGATGGCGACGCTCGGCGGTTTAAGTGTGTTGAGGTTAGCGACGATGTTGCGGGCGATATCCAGCGCGTGGGCATCGTCGAGCGCATAGTGATCGGCGACACCGGACAGCTTGGTGTGAACATCTGCGCCGCCGAGATCCTCTGCGCTGACCGTCTCGCCGGTTGCCGCCTTCACCAGTGGCGGCCCGCCAAGGAAGATCGTTCCCTGCCGGCGCACGATGATGCTTTCATCCGACATGGCGGGGACGTACGCGCCGCCCGCCGTGCAGCTTCCCATCACCACCGCGATCTGCGGAATGCCCTCGGCGGACAGCCGCGCCTGGTTATAGAAGATGCTTCCGAAGTGCTCCTTGTCGGGGAAGACTTCCGTGTGGTGAGGCAGGTTGGCGCCACCGCTGTCGACCAGGTAGATGCAAGGCAGGCGGTTTTCGCCGGCGATCTCCTGCGCGCGGATGTGCTTCTTCACGGTGAGCGGATAGTAGGTGCCGCCCTTGATGGTGGCATCGTTGGTCACGATCATGCATTCGCGGCCAGAGATGCGCCCGATGCCAGTGATCAGCCCGGCGCCGTGAATGTCGTTGGAATACATGCCGTAGGCGGCGAGCTGCGACAGTTCCAGGAACGGCGTGCCCGGGTCTATCAGGCGCGTAACCCGATCACGCGGCAGCAACTTACCGCGCGAGATGTGGCGCTGGCGCAGTTTCTCTGGACCGCCTTGCGCGGCTTCGGCGCGCTTGGCCGTAAGGTCCGCGACCAGCGCCCGCATCGCGGCCGCGTTGGCGCGGAAGGCGTCGGATGATGGACTGATCCGGGAGACGATCCTGGGCATGGCAACCTCGCCGCTGACACGGGGTGCCACTCAAGCAGCGTCGCCCTGTTTCGACAAGGGCGACGGCTTGCTGTCCTATCGTGTGGGCGGACGAGGCTCCTGAAGCGGGAGCTGCGCCCGGATCAGCACTTGCGCAAAGAGGCCTGGACTTCGCGGATATAGTCGGCCCGCTCCGGTACGACCTTCACGGATTGCTCGCAGCGCGATCCGGCGACGGCCATTTTGGCCTGGAAGAATTTGCCTTCCAGGAAGATGTCGAAACCACCTTCGGTCAGCGTGCCGCTGACGGTGCCGTTGAGGCCGGTATAGATGTTGTCCTGCCAGCGGCCGGTCACCTGCGCACCCTCGACCTGCAGATGCGTCGAGGCATCGAGCTTGTAGTTGTCGCTCTTACAACGCAGGTTCTGGCGCAGTCGGGTGCTGTCGCCGTCGGGCAGGTAGGTCACGACACACTTGAAATTTTCGGCGGGGCCGGATGCCGGCATCACCGTTCCTTGCCCGGCCCAACGGCCAGCCAGACCGGCAAAGGAATCCGGCGCGCTGGCGGTAGCCCAGTTCGAGTAGGCGCCGACGGCGGATAGACCTGCGGCACAGGCTGCTGCAGACAAGATACGCGAACGGAGCTGCATGTCGTCATAACCCCCATAGATTGATGCCGTCACATCGGCGCGGTGCCGGAAAAGCCCCCAAGGCTCACCAGCGCATTGTCAAAACGGAGCTGAAAAGGTTCGGCTGCACGCCAAGCATGCGATCCGGACACGTCGGATGTTGGGGTGCAAATCCGGCCGTTTGTTGTTCAATCAACTGTGATGTGGGGGCGGAAATGGAACGATTTTGCGGAAGGG
>JAEZBZ010000236.1 GCA_023412745.1 Pseudomonadota bacterium
GTGTTTGGTATCATCGGCATGGTGAACTTCGCGCACGGCGACGTGTTCATGATGTCCACATTCTTCGCGCTCATCTTCTTCCTCATCCTGACCCAGGTGCTCGGCCTGGGCTCGTTGCTGATGGCGCTGGTCATCGTCATGCTGGCCGGCATGTTCCTCACGTCGTTGTGGAGCTGGACCATCGAACGGCTAGCTTATCGCCCGTTACGAGGATCCTTCCGGCTGGCGCCGCTGATCTCGGCGATCGGCATGTCGATCTTCCTGATGAACTTCGTGCAACTCGTGCAGGGACCGCGCAACAAGCCGTTGCCGCCGATGCTCAATGAGGTGATCCTGCTGGATGTCGGCGGTGGCGGCCACGTCACCCTGTCCTACAAGCAGATCCTGATCATGGTGGTCACGGTCGTTCTGCTGACCGGGTTCTGGTACGTCGTCCAGAAAACGCCGCTCGGACGCGCGCAGCGTGCCTGCGAACAGGATCGAAAAATGGCGTCTTTGCTCGGCGTTGACGTAGATCGCACGATCTCGATCACCTTCATCATGGGCGCTGCGCTGGCTGCCGTCGCCGGTGTCATGTACATGCTCTACTATGGCGTGGTCAGCTTCGCCGACGGCTTCGTGCCGGGCATCAAGGCGTTCACCGCGGCGGTTCTCGGCGGCATCGGCTCGCTGCCGGGCGCCGTGCTTGGCGGTCTGCTGATCGGTCTGATCGAAGTTCTGTGGTCGGCGTATTTCTCGATTGACTACAAGGACGTTGCGGCGTTTTCGATCCTCGCCATAACCTTGATCTTCCTGCCGTCAGGCATCCTCGGACGTCCCGAAGTGGAGAAGGTGTAACCGATGGCGACTGTTGCGGGTGAGCGCAGCGCGGAAGTACATGCTCCGCTCTGGATCGCCGCCGTAAAGAAAGCCGCGCTCACGGCGCTGATTACGTTCGGCCTGGCATTTCCTCTCATTGCCTTCAGGACCGACACTGATTTCAGCAATCGGTTGATCCTGCAGCCACGTTGGGAATTGACGGCAATCATCGTCGCCCTGGCGTTTGTCGGCAGTTTCCTGCTGGCGTTGGTTCCGGTTCGCCCCAAGAGCGTGAAAAAGCGCAGGGTCAGGTTCGCCATTTCGGAGCGGACCTCCAGGATCCTCGGCATACTCGGCCTGGGGCTACTGGCCGCGTATCCGTTCCTCGCCATCTCGTTGACGGGCATGAGCGGGGCGGTCAAATGGGTGGATAACTTCGGCATCCAGATCCTGATCTACATCATGCTGGGCTGGGGGCTGAATATCGTGGTGGGCCTCGCCGGCTTGCTGGATCTCGGCTACGTCGCGTTCTATGCGGTTGGCGCCTATTCGGCTGCGCTGCTGACCTCGACGTTCGGCCTGTCGTTCTGGCTGGCCCTGCCGCTGGCGGGCGTTTTGGCCGCTTTCTGGGGAATATTGCTCGGTTTCCCCGTGCTCAGATTGCGCGGCGACTATCTGGCGATCGTCACGCTGGCATTCGGCGAAATCATCCGATTGGTCTTGATCAACTGGATCGATGTCACCGGCGGCTATGCGGGCATTTCCGGTATTCCGCGGCCGACATTCTTCGGCATTCCGTTCAATGCGAGCGACGAAGGGTTTGCGGCGCGGTTCGGCCTGGAATTTTCGCCGCTCTATCGCACCATCTTCCTCTATTACGTGATCCTGGTGCTGGCGTTGCTGACCAATCTGGTGACGATACGCCTGCGTCGCCTGCCGGTCGGACGCGCCTGGGAAGCGTTGCGCGAGGACGAGATCGCCTGCCGGGCGCTCGGCATCAACACGGTGGCGACCAAGCTGACGGCTTTCTCCGTCGGCGCGATGTTCGGCGGCTTCGCGGGTGCATTCTTCGCCGCGCGGCAGGGTTTCATCTCGCCGGAGTCGTTCGTGTTTATGGAGAGCGCGGTGATCGTCGCGATCGTTGTGCTCGGCGGCATGGGCAGCCAGATCGGCGTCGCCATCGCTGCTGCGGTCATGGTCGGTGGTACGGAAATCCTGCGTGAGTTGGAATGGCTCAAGCAGGTGTTCGGCCCGGCGTTCGAGCCCACGCATTATCGTATGCTGCTGTTCGGCCTCGCGATGGTGGTGGTGATGATCTGGAAACCGCGCGGACTGATCTCGACGCGCGCACCCACCTTGTTCCACAAGCAGCGTAAGGCAGTGTCGGCCGATCTCGTGAAGGAGGGCCACGGGTGAACCGCTGGGAAACCGATCCCCTGCTGACGGTCGAGCACCTTACCATGCGGTTCGGGGGACTGATTGCTGTCCACGATCTTTCGTTCTCGGCCGGGCGGGGTGATATCACCGCGTTGATCGGCCCGAACGGCGCCGGCAAGACGACCGTCTTCAACTGCATCACGGGCTTCTACAAGCCGAGCAGCGGGCGCATCGCGCTGGCGCAGCCCGTACCGGCGACGACGGATGCCATCGATGCGCTGACAGGCAGCGGTGAACGCTGGACCCACCATGACGGCGGCGGGTTGTACCTGCTGGAACGCATGCCGGATTTCCAGATCGCGTCCAAGGCGCGTGTTGCCCGAACTTTCCAGAATATCCGGCTGTTTTCGGGCATGACGGTGCTGGAAAACCTTGTCGTTGCGCAGCACAATCCGCTGATGCGGGCCTCGGGCTTCTCCATGCTGGGCCTGATCGGCGCCGCAAGCTACCGCGATGCGGAGAAGCAGGCGGTCGATCGGGCCGTGCAATGGCTGGAGCGTATCGGGCTGATCGACCGCGCGGACGACTCCGCCGGTGAACTGCCTTACGGTGATCAGCGGCGCCTGGAAATCGCGCGCGCGATGTGTACCGATCCGGTTCTGCTGTGTCTGGACGAACCGGCTGCCGGCCTCAATCCGCGTGAATCGGCGGAACTGAACGCCCTGCTGCGTTCCATCCGTGACCAGGACAAGACGTCGATCCTGTTAATCGAGCACGATATGAGCGTGGTCATGGAAATATCCGACCACGTCGTTGTTCTGGAGTACGGCACCAAGATCTCCGACGGTACGCCTGAGGAGGTGCGTAATGATCCCAGGGTCATCGCCGCCTATCTCGGTGTCGAGGACGAGGAAGTGGAAAAGGTCGAGGCGGAGGTAGGACTTTGAGCGAGCCTCTGCTGTCGGTTCGTGGCGTCACCACCTATTACGGCAACATCATTGCCCTTCGCGGCGTTGATCTCGAGGTCAACCAGGGAGAGATCGTCAGCCTGATCGGTGCGAACGGTGCCGGCAAGTCCACGCTGATGATGACCGTGTTCGGCAATCCCCGCGCGCGCGATGGCCGGATCATCTACGACGGCACCGACATCACCAAAATGCCGACCCACGAAATCGCGCGCCTGCGCATCGCGCAGTCACCCGAAGGGCGGCGCATTTTTCCACGCATGACGGTTCTGGAAAACCTGCAGATGGGCGCCGAGATCGACAATCTCACCCATTTTGCCGACGACCTGGAAAGGGTGTGTACGCTGTTTCCGCGCCTGAAGGAGCGTCTGGAGCAGCGCGGCGGCACGCTATCGGGCGGTGAGCAGCAGATGCTGGCGATTGCGCGGGCGCTGATGAGCCGGCCGAAACTGCTGCTGCTCGACGAGCCGTCATTGGGTCTTGCGCCGCTGATCGTGAAGCAGATCTTCTCCGTGCTCCGCGACCTCAACAAGACCGAGGGTATGACGATTTTTCTCGTCGAGCAGAATGCGTTTCATTCGCTGAAGTTGGCCGATCGCGGTTATGTGATGGTCAACGGCCGTATCACGATGAGCGGTACGGGCGAGGAATTACTGGCCAGGCCCGAAGTTAAAGCAGCCTATCTGGAAGGCGGTCGCCATTGAGGAGCTGTCTTGATGCCTGAATGGCTTTATCAGTCGAGCGAGAACGGCGGCTGGGTATTCATTTTGCTCACCGTGATACTCGGGGGCGCGGCCGCCTGGGTTACAGGTAAAGCCATTGCGCAGACATGGCGGCCCTATTGGCAATTGCCGGCGTACAGCCTGCTTCTGACGGCTGGCGTGCGGTTCCTGCATTTCGCGCTGTTCGAGGAGCCATTGCTGGCGCCGCAGAATTGGCTCGTCGATTATGCCATTCTTCTTGCAGCGTGCCTGCTCGGCCATCGGCGGATGCGGGCTCTGCAAATATCGACCCAATACTCGTGGCTGTTCGCACCTTCAGGTCCGCTGGGGTGGCGGCGAAAGTCTACCGAGTAAGGGAAGATTGCGCGCAACAATCCGGGTGACTTCTGGCCTGTTTCGGAGGATCATAAGCACTCAGAATACGGCATCCGGTAAGTGATACCGGCAATTTTAGTCGCATTGTGTCCGTCATTAAGGGAGAATTCCATGAGGAAAGTTTGGTTGTCAGGCGTTGCGCTGGCGGCGAGCGTCGCATTCGCGGGTGCTGCCAATGCACAAATCAAAGTCGGTGTCGCCGGTCCGCTTTCGGGCGCTAACGCCGCGTTCGGCGCGCAGATGAAGAACGGCGCCGAGCAGGCTGCGGCCGATATCAATGCCGCCGGCGGCATCAACGGCCAGAAGATAGAGATCGTCCTGGGCGACGACGCTGCCGATCCGAAGCAGGGCGTTTCGGTTGCGAACAAGTTCGTCGGCGACGGCGTGAAGTTCGTGATCGGCCACTTCAACTCCGGCGTGACGATGCCGGCTTCGGAAGTCTATGCCGAAAACGGCATCTACATGATCACGCCAGCATCGACCAACCCGCGCGTCACCGATCGTGGCCTGTGGAACGTCATCCGCGTTTGCGGCCGCGACGATCAGCAGGGCGAAGTCGCCGGCAAGTACATCGTCGACAATCTGAAGGGCAAGAAGCTTGCCGTGGTCCACGACAAGACCACCTACGGCAAGGGTCTGGCCGATGAGACCAAGAAGGCCGTCAACGCTGCAGGCGTCAAGGAAGTTCTGTACGAAGGCGTTAACACCGGCGAGAAGGACTTTTCGGCTCTCGTCTCCAAGATCAAGGCTGCTGGCGCTGACGTCGTCTATTGGGGCGGTTTGCACACGGAAGGCGGCCTGATCGTTCGCCAGATGCGCGACCAGGGCGTGAACGCGGTGCTGATGTCGGGTGACGGCATCGTGACCGACGAGTTCGCGGCCATTGCCGGTCCGGGCGTCGAAGGCACCCTGATGACGTTCGCTCCGGATCCGCAGAAGAAGCCGGAAGCTGCCGAGGTCGTGAAGAAGTTTGTGGCGAAGAACTTCAAGCCGGAAGCCTACACGCTGTATGGCTACGCCGCGCTGCAGATCATCGCCCAGGCTGCTGCCGAGGCGAAGGCTGTCGACCCCAAGGCGGTCGCGACTGCGACGCGCTCGGGCAAGCCGTTCAAGACCGTTCTCGGCGAAATCGCCTTCGACAAGAAGGGCGACCGCACGGACGCCGACTACACGATGTACGTCTGGAAGAAGCAGGGCGACGGCAAGATCTCTTACGAGCAAATGTAAGCTCGCCTGATCCAGCTTCTGACTGATTTGCGAGGGGAGGCGACGCCAAGTTGTCTCCCCTCGGTTTTTCTGGCTGCTCGATGCAATCGCTCCGTTTGCGTTCGGTTCGATATGATCCCTGGGGGCGCGATGCTGAGATTTGCCGCGCTTGTGTTGGCGTTGCTCGCAAGTTCTCCTGCTATGGCCGGACCTGCGCTGTCAGTGGCCGTCGTCGGACCGATGAGCGGGCGTTACGCGGGTTACGGCGACGAGATCCGTATCGGCGCTGAGCGCGCCATGCGTGATCTCAATGTGCCTAGCAGCGGCTTTGCATCCAAGCTCGCCGTCGTCTACGAGGACGACGCATGCACGCGCGCCACGGCCGTCGAGGTTGCGCAGCGGCTGGTCAAGACGGGTGTTCGTATCATCATTGGTCACGTGTGCGGCGGTGCTGCGGAAGCGGCCAGCGCAGTCTATGCGCGGGCCAACGTGCTGCATCTTTCTCTCGCAACGATAGGTCCGAGCCCGCGTGGTGCGCGGCCGGGACCAACGATCTTCCGCATGACTGGTGGTGACGATGGTCAGGGAGAGGTGGCTGGAGCCTTTCTCGCGGCCCGCTACTCCGGCAAGCGCATTGCCATCGTGCACGACAGGACGATGTATGGCGCGACGCTGGCCGAGGACGCGCGTCGAGCCCTGCGCCGCGACGGCGGACACGAGGTGCTGCTCGATACGATACGGCCCGGGGAGAAGGATTACGGCGCGCTCATCGTGAAGCTGAAGCAGGCCAAAGCAGATGTCCTGTATTTTGGCGGCTTTGCCGTAGAGGCAGGGGTGATCGCCCGACAGCTTCGCAGCGAAGGCCTGGTCAATGTTGTCATGTTCGGTGGCGATGTCTTGGCGACGTCCGAGTTCTGGTCGGTGGCGGGTCGCGCCGCGCAAGAGACGCTGTTGACCTTTCGGCCGGATCACCGAGCACGAACCGGCGTGCCCACCGCGTTGCGCGATCTGCCGGAAAACACCGCCCGCCATGCACTTTATGCGTATGCTGCCGTTCAGATGCTGGCGTCAGCCGCTGCAGCCGTGAAAAGCGGAAATACTGGTGAAATCGCTGCGCACATCGCGGCCAACGTATCGCCGACGGTGCTCGGCGAAATCACGTTCAACGCCAATGGCCGATCAAATCTGCCATCATTCACAATTCATCGCTGGCGCGACGGAGAATTGTATCAACTGGAATAGCGGAGGGGCTTATAAAATCGGCTTGATTTTTATGGCCCCTCCGCAGGCATTTCTCCGCCGCCATGCCGCTTCAAGCGCGGATGATCAGCGGCCTTGTGAATGCGCGGCGAGTTCGCTCATCAAATCGCGCTCACAGCGCCGGAGCGATTCAGGAACCGGCCGTCCGGATGCAGAATATTGCTCGATACGGCTCTGGACGCGCACATATGCCGCACGCAAATCAATGACGTCATCCAAGTTCTCGAGCATGTCGACGCAGTCGCTTGGAAGCTTTTCGGCTCGTTGAGACACTTGCCCTCTCCTTTACTCTTGGAGCGCTCTTCCCATACCGCCGCCCTATTGCTGCAACGCAGCTACGAGTATCCATCAACAGAGACGGCGATTTTACTTTTTGCAGGTCTAAAAATTACGCACTGCACAAAATTTTCGGCAAATTTCTACCATTACTCCAGATAGTTAAATGCACCAGAACATCAAGCCCAGCAATCAAATTAGGCGACAATGCGCTCATCGTCTAAGCAGAAGTTGAGGCGTTTCGCACGCCGATCTCAGGGTCAATTCAGTCGTCTGATCGTATGCGCATCAGTCGCGGGCGGGCGCCCGAAGGCTCCAGTCCCTGCTGGATCAGGGCGCGCTTCAGCGGCCCGACCGCTTGGATGACATGCAGGCCTAATCCGCGCGCAAGGCTAACCGGCAGCAGGTTGCTGAGCAGCGTTCGGTTGAGCGCGTCGACCGCGAAGCTGCGTCCCTCGACATCCGCTTGCCGCGCATCGTGATAGCGCGCCAGCGCGCTTGGCCCGCCAATGTCCTCACCGCCGGCAATGGCGTCCGCGACGCAATCCGCCAGCGCAGCCGCGTCGCGTAGGCCGAGGTTCAGTCCCTGCGCCCCGATCGGCGGTATCACGTGGCCTGCTTCGCCGATCAGCGCGACGCGGTTTTTTCCGAACACGTCGGCTGTCAGCCCACTCAAGGGAAACATCCGGCGTGGGCCGATCTCGCCGACACTGCCGAGCAATCCCTGCAACCGTTCCTGCAGTGTCGCGCGGAAGCCCGCGTCGTCGAGGGCGGTCAGTTGTTTGGCGACGTCCGGCCGCTCGACCCAGACCAGGCTGGAGGCGAGGCCCGGCATCGGCACCGTGGTGAACGGACCTGCTGTGCGATGGAACTCCGTCGAGACGTCATGGTGCGGGCGGCTGTGCGTAAAGCGCGTCGCGATGGCGGCCTGGTCGTAGGCCCAGGTCTTGGTGGTGATGCCGGCCGCTGTCCGGCTGATCGATTGGCGCCCATCGGCGGCGGCCAGCAGGCGGGCCGTAATGCGTTCTCCCTCCGCCGTCGTGATGCTGACGCCCTCATCCGAGGTCGCAACGTCCGTGACGCGCGCCGTTTCGACGATGGAAACAGCCGGGTGCCGCCGCACGGCTGTCCACAGCGCGGATGTCAACGTCGCGTTCGGAACGTTCCAGCCGAACACATCCAGGCCGATTTCTCCAGCCTCGAACAGAACTTCCGGTGCGCGCAGCAGCCGGCCGGTGTCATCGATGATGCGAATGGCGCGCAACGGGGCGCTGTCGGAAACGACATCCGGCCACACGCCGAGATTGTCGAGCAGGGTAACGCTGCCGGTAAAAAGTGCGGCCGTCCGCGTATCGGTTGATCCGCCGATCGGCGCCGGAGAGCACGATAAAATCACTTGCGCGCCAGCATGCGCCAGCGCCAGAGCGGCCGCCAGTCCGGCCGGGCCAGCACCCACCACAATGCACGCATAAGTTGATTTTATCCTCATGTTGCCAACCTGTATTCCCTCGGCCATCCCCATGAAATCAGGCCGATTATCGCAGATTTAGGCCGATTCCGGGCGTTGGAACCGTGATCATGGACTTTGTGCAACATCAGAGCATTCGCCCGCAAGTTCAGTCGCTTTTGAGCCTACCCTTGATTCGCGAATCGAAAATCCGTTGCCATTGCGCCACGCTGCCACACTCATCTCCTTGCGTGAGGCTGTTCGCTGTTTACTGATCGGTAAGCCTTCCGCTAAGCCTTAACTCAGCTAGGTCGATGGCATTCGGGATGCCTCAGGCGTCAGACGGGTCGACCCAAGCAGCAA
>JAEZBZ010000363.1 GCA_023412745.1 Pseudomonadota bacterium
CAACTAGCCGATGCACCGGCCGGCGCGACGCTGCCGCTGAGCGCCGGCACCGCCGTGCGGGTGATCGCCAGAGGCGAGCCGGTTTGGATCGTATCGGTGGATCTGGCGGATTCGTGCATTTCAACCGCGGCGGTGGAACAAAATCGTGCCGACTGCACCGCCGCGACGCAGCAACTCGACAAGCTGGAAGCCTGGGCCGCCGAACGGCGCGGGTCTGGCGAAGCCGTGATCCTGGCCGGCAGCTTCCATCGCCGCCTCGACGGTCACAGCCTGCCGCAATCGCTCGCGGCGCTGAAGCGTTTTCCTGAAGAAAACGTCCCAGCCGGCGTCTGCGCCGCCGATGCCGGCCGCTCCGATCTCATGCATGTCCTCGCCGCGCCAGCCGCACAACCGCGCGCCGATCTTACCCTGCGCGGCGAATTGCGGGTCGCTGACGAGAACGATCCGGATGCCGGCTGCGTGCTGATCGTGCGGCTGATGCTGTGAAGCTGGGTTCCTGCCCTCTCGGCACCTGTCCAACCACGTCCGTCCTGACGGCATAGCGGTCGGCTCGCCACGCGGAATGACGGATCGACGAGCCGCTGGGGTCCGATTCTCTAGACGTGCTGGCCGCCGTTGATGTGCAGCTCGGCGCCGTTGACGTAGCTCGACTGCTCCGTGCACAGGAAGTAGATCGCCTTGGCGACTTCCTCCGGCTCGCCCAGGCGGCGCATCGGGATCTGCTCGCGCACGATCTTGTCGGTGCCCGGCGACAGGATCGATGTGTCGATCTCGCCCGGCGAGATGGCATTCACCCGGATGCCGCGCGGGCCGAAATCGGCGGCCATCTCACGGGTCAGGCCGGCCAGTGCCGACTTCGAGGTTGCATAAGCGGCACCCGCAAACGGATGCACGCGACTGCCCGCGATGGAGCTGACGTTCACCACCGCGCCCTTGGCCCGTTCCAGTTCTTCAATTAGCCCGCGCGCCAGCATGATCGGCGCGAAGAAGTTGACCTGGAAAATACGCTGCCAGTCCTCAAGCGGCGTATCGATCGTGCCGAGCCGCGCGCCGTTCGGTCCCTTGGGGCTGATACCGGCGTTGTTGACCAGCGCATTGAGCCGCGAACCCTGCGCCTTGAGCCGCTCGCGCATCTCAGCGACGGCTTTCAACGTATCCTCGGCATTGGCCAGATCGACCTGGATATGATCCTCCGGGCCCATCTCCCACGGGCAGTTCTCCGGAAACGAATGCCGCGAACAGGTGATCACGCGCCAACCGGCCGAAGCAAAGCGCTTCACCGTGGCAGGGCCGATGCCGCGCGAGGCGCCGGTCAGGATCAAGGTCTTTCGAGCAGCGCTGGCGGGTGGGGTCATGAGATCTCATCTGGGTTACGCGGATTCGCGTGATCGCACGCTCAGCATAGCCGGAATTGCGCGGCGCGGGCAGGTGTCCCTGTCGCCGCCGCGCACCTCCCCGGGGCTTACGGATACAGCCGTGCCTTGTTCCAAGCCTGCCCGGGATCTGCACGCCGAAACTGCACGCGATCGTGCAGGCGGAACGGCCGGTCATGCCAGAACTCGATTTCCAGCGGCACGATGCGGAAGCCCGACCAGTGCGGGGGCCGCGGAATTTCGCCGATGTTGAACTTTGCCGTATACAGCGCGACCGACTTTTCCAGCGCGAACCGGCTTTCCAGCGGCCGCGATTGCGCACTCGCCCATGCCCCTAGACGGCTGCCGCGTGGGCGCGAACTGTAATAGGCATCGGCCTCCTCGGCCGCCACCGGCGTTGCCAGCCCCCTCACCCGCACCTGGCGGCGCAGGCTCGTCCAGTGGAAGCACAGGGCCGCCTTGCCGGCGCTCAAAAGCTCCCGTCCCTTGGCGCTTTCATAGTTGGTGTAGAACACGAAGCCGCGGTTCGGCACGTGCACGGCGTCGAGGCCTTTCAGCAGCACCATACGCACATTGGGCAGCCCATCCGGATCGACCGTTGCCAGCGCCATGGCATTCGGATCGTTGGGTTCATGCGCCTTAGCCTCGGCGAACCACTCCTCGAACAGGGCGAACGGTTCGGCAGCCTCGACGAAGTCTCCCGCCGGCTGCGCGGTGTAGTAGTCGGGCTTCGGCGTCTCGGCCATGACATCTCCCTGGCATTGCAAATGACCGCCTGCGCGAATCCGCGTGCGATACAGCCTTTGATATAATGTTAACCCTGTTAATACACACTCAAGGTTCTTACGAGTTAGCCCGACCATTCCGGCGGGTCCAGCGTCACCAGTTGAGTGTATAGTCCCATGCGTTGCGATCTGCGTTCCCCAGCGGAAGCGTGCGGCCTAGCTGTCCTGTTCGGCGTCGCCTTCCTGCTCGCTCCCGCGTATCTACCGGCACCTTTCGCACATGCCGAGCCACAAGTCGGTACCTGCGCCTGTCCGACCCCGGATGTCCAGATCCGGCCGGTTGATCCTCAAAAACCTAGGTTCTCCGAAGCCCGCCTAAGGCTCGACGATGCGGATGAAGCTGCCGCGCTGAAGGCGGTCCACGTCGGACTGACCGAGGCCGGAGATGGCTCGACCTTCTTCTGGCATCGCGGCCATGGCCGCCTGCGCGGTACGGTGCAGCCGAAGTCCTCGTTCATCGATGCACAGGGCCGCGTCTGCCGCCATCTGGTGGTATCTCTGGCGACGCCGCAGTACCGGCGCTCGGTCGAAGGCATCGCCTGCCGTCTGCCGGACGGCACCTGGACGCTCGAAGGCTAGCGGCCGACCATCCCGGGAAGGGGCACTTCACGCGGCCCTCGCCCGGCCACCGCAAATCTGTTACGCCGTCGCGAAACTTCCGGACGGTGATGACGTGGGCTGGCTTTGGGCTGTATTCACAATAGTGGCTGCGGGCGCGCAGACGTTCCGTAATGCCATGCAGAAGGAACTGACGGCGACGCTCGGCACGGTCGGCGCGACGCATGTGCGGTTCCTGTTCGGTCTGCCGTTCGCGATCCTGTTCCTTTTCACCGCCGTTTTGATCATCGGCGCTCCGCCTGCCCTGAGTGCCGCCATGCTCGGGTGGACGTTTGTCGGCGGCATTGCCCAGATCGCAGCCACGGCGCTGCTGCTGGCCGCCATGCAGGAACGCTCGTTCGTTGTCACCATTGCCCTGTCGAAGACTGAGCCGGTCCACGTCGCTGTGTTCGGGCTGGTTTTCCTTGGCGACCATCTGACCCCAGGCTTGGCGGTTGCCATCGTGCTCGCGACCGTCGGCGTGATGATGATGTCTTGGCCGCGCCAGACAGCCGGGCAGACACTGTCATGGAAGTCCGCGGCTCTCGGTATAGGCTCCGGGGCCCTGTTCGGGCTGGCGGCCGTCGGCTTCAGAGGCGGCATCCAGGCACTGGAGACGGCTTCTTTCGTCCTTGCCGCGCTGACCACCCTGGTCGTCGGCCTGATTATCCAGACACTGACATTGACGGCCTATCTGCTGGTCCGCGACCGCGCCAACCTGATTGCCATTTTCAAAGCCTGGCGCCCGTCGATCAAAGCCGGGTTCATGGGCGCGTTCGCCTCACAGATGTGGTTCCTGGCGTTCGCGCTGGAAAGCGCGGCCAAGGTGCGCACGCTGGCTCTAGTCGAGATCCTGTTCGCGCAGCTCGTGACGCGGCAGATGTTCAAGCAGAACATGGCCTCCCGCGAGGCGTTCGGCATCGGCCTGATCGTGGTCGGCGTAATCCTGCTGCTCAACTCATGAGTTATAATGAGTTGCAGATGAGTGGCGCGGCGGGCCCCACCCCACCACTCATCTGCATCTAGATCAGGCCTTCCGCCTGCGTGCCTTAAATCAGGCCTTCGGCTTGCATGGCCTGCTGCACGGCAGGACGCTCGACGATGCGCTTCTGATAGGCGCCGATGTTCTCAAACCCCGACAGGTCGACCTTTAATGGCTTGGCCCAGTTGAGAACCGTGAACGCATAGGCGTCCGGCAGCGTGAACTCCTTGCCCATCAGGTAGGGCTTGTCGGCCAGTTGCTTGTCGAGCACCCCGATGCGGGCAAGCAGGCGCTCGCGGGAGATCGCTTTGGCCTCCTCCGGCACGGCCGGGCTGAACAGAGGCGAGAAGCCTTTGTGTAGTTCGGTCGAGATGAAATTCAGCATCGACATCAGCTTATAGCGCTCGATGGTGCCGAAAGCGGGCGCGAGGGAAGTCGCGCCGGCCTTGTCGGCGATATACTGCACGATGGCCGGGCCTTCGGTCAGGAAGGTGCCGTCGTCGAGTTCGAGGGCGGGCACATAACCGCCGGGATTGACGGTGCGGAAATCCCGACCGTCCTCGGTCTTCTTCGCGCCGAGATCGGTTTTCACCAGCTCGAACGGCGTGCCGGTTTCGCGCAAAATGATGTGTGGTGACAGCGAACAGGCGCCTGGTGTGTAGTACAGCTTCACGACTTGCATGCTCCTTCTTTCTCAGTTGGTTCGATAGTTATGAACTTCCGAACCAACTGAAAAGCCCACATTGCCGCAACAGCTGGGAGTTGACGCAGGTGTGAACAAGTCATAGGCGATGGGAGGCCATCTGGACCCACCTTGCTGTTGGTGTAGGATGCGCCACAGCTCAAAGAAAGAGGACGACGGGCTCATGACCGGAAACGGGGTGGCATCTGGATCGTTGATGGCTGGCAAGCGCGGCCTGATTATGGGTGTCGCCAATAACCGCTCGATCGCTTGGGGCATCGCGAAAGCAGCCGCCGCGCAAGGCGCGGAAGTCGCGTTCACCTATCAGGGCGACGCCTTGAAGAAGCGCGTCGAACCGCTCGCGGCTGAACTCGGCTCCAAGATCGTGCTACCCTGCGATGTCAGCGACGCGGCATCGATGGACGCCGTGTTCGAGACGTTGAAGGAGCAATGGGGCAAGCTGGATTTCCTCGTCCACGCCATTGCTTACTCCGACAAGAACGAGCTCGATGGGCGCTACGTCGACACCACCGAGAAGAACTTCACGCAATCGATGCTGATCTCCTGCTACTCGTTCACAGCTTTGGCTCAGCGCGCAGATAAGCTGATGACGGACGGAGGCTCGCTGTTGACGCTGACCTATTACGGCGCCGAGAAGGTCATGCCTCACTACAACGTGATGGGCGTCGCCAAGGCCGCGCTGGAAGCCAGCGTGCGCTATCTGGCCGCCGACCTGGGCCGCACCGGTATCCGCGTCAATGCGATTTCTGCCGGCCCGATCAAGACCTTGGCCGCCTCGGGCATCGCCGACTTCCGCTATATCCTGAAGTGGAATGAATATAATTCGGCTTTGCGCCGCACGGTGACCATCGAGGAAGTCGGCGCCGCCGGTCTGTACCTGCTGTCGGATCTGTCGCGCGGCGTCACCGGCGAAATTCATCATGTCGATGCCGGCTATCACGTCCAGGGCATGAAGAACGAAGAAGCCCCGGATATTGCGGTCGTCAAATCCACCGACTGACGGCTTGCTTTCAGCCTCGTTTCGGCGTTGTAGACCCTGAACCGTTTGCAGGGGCGGCAACCCCTGCCTGGAAGGAGGTCTACGATGGTCGGCGTCAATCGTCAGGTCAAACTCGCGAAGCGTCCACCGCCCGGTCCGCTCGACAAGGACATCTTCGCGATCGAAGACGCGGCTGTGCCCGAGCCCGGCCCTGGTGAGTTTCGCGTCCGGATCGCGTTCGTCTCGCTCGATCCCGCCATGCGCGGCTGGGTCGCTGAGGGCCGTTCCTATGTGCCCCCCGTCGAGGTCGACGCCGTGATGCGCGGCTACGCGGTCGGCCAGGTCGATAAATCCAATCATCCCGACTTCAAGCCCGGCGATGCCGTGCAGGGCCTGTTCGGCATCCAGCACTACGCCGTTTCGGATGGCCGCAACGTCGTGAAGGCGGACACATCGCTTGCGCCGCTCGAACGCTGGCTCGGCGGTCTGGGCATGCCGGGCTGGACCGCGTATTTCGGATTGCTCGAAATCGGCCAGCCCAAGGCGGGAGAAACCGTCGTTGTCTCGGCTGCGTCCGGCGCGGTGGGGTCCATCGTGGGCCAGATCGCCAAGATCAAAGGCTGCCACGTCGTCGGCATCGCTGGCGGAGCCGAGAAATGCAGCTACCTGACCGAGCAACTCGGCTTCGACGAGGCCGTCGACTACAAGGGCGGCTGGCTGATCGATGATCTGAAGGCCGCGTGCCCCAAGGGCATCGACATCTACTTCGAGAACGTCGGGGGCGACGTCCTGGATGCGGTGCTGCCGCTGATGAACACCTTCGGCCGCATCCCGCTGTGCGGCCTGATCTCGGCTTACAACGCAGCCGCTCCCGTCGCTGGCCCCCGCAATCTGCGCTACGTGCTGACCCAGCGCTTGAAGATGCAGGGCCTGATCGTGTTCGACTGGAAGGACCGTATCCCGGAAGCGATCCGCGATCTCAGCACCTGGTACCGCGAAGGCCGCCTGAAGATCCGCGAGGACGTGCGCCAGGGCGGTATCGACGCATTTCCCGAGGTGCTCAACCTGCTCTATACCGGCGGGAACAACGGCAAACTCATTCTCAAGCTCTGAGGACGTCACGATGAGGGGGGATTTCACGCTCTATTTCGTCCGCCATGGCGAGACGGACTGGAACGCTGCACGCAGGTTGCAGGGCCAAACCGATATCGCGCTCAATGCGACGGGGCGCGCGCAGGCCGCGCGCAATGGTCAAGCCCTGAAAGCTATCGTCACCGATCCCGGCGCGGTGACCTTTATCGCCAGCCCGCTCGCCCGCACGCGTGAGACGATGGAGATCGCGCGCGGCGAAATGGGCCTGGAGCGCTCCGGCTTCGGCTGCGACGATCGCCTGAAGGAAATCCACTTCGGGCATTGGGAAGGCTATAGCTGGCAGGAACTGCCTGACTACGACCCCGCCGGTTGCGAGGCCCGCGGCCTGGATGCATTCGGCTGGCGCCCTCGTGGTGGCGAAAGCTATCGCGACCTCAGCGAACGCGTCGTATCCTGGCTCGAGGGGCTGGATCGCGACACCGTGGTGGTGTCTCATGGCGGTGTCATGCGGGTGCTGCGCGGCCATCTGCTCGGCATCGAACCGCAGGAAATCCCGCACCTGAACGTGCCCCAGGACAAAGTGCTTGTACTGCGGCGCGGCCATATCGAGTGGGCCTGAGCGGGGGCACCGACCGCAGCTGACCCTGCCCCAAAAACGGAAAGAGAGCCGAAGCAGCGGCGCTTCGACTCTCCCATGATCGACAATCACGATACAGCTACGGGTGCTCAGTCCGTGGCTGCTACCGCGATCGTTTGCCTGTCCACATGGTGGACATGACAATTAATCGGGATGCGAACAGGATCATCGCTCCTGCCCACATCCCGTTCATTTTGCCGCCTGTGCACACCAGTTCGTCGCTAGTGTAGAGACGGTCGGACTCGCAACGCTCGACTGGACGGAGGCTCTGTGCAGCGCACAGCTACGCGCCTTGCTCAAGATCATTGAACTGAACGGCAACGCATAGAATCATGGATACGCATGCCTGTGATTAACCTCGCTGGCCGCTGTTGTCACCAGACTTCACCGTGCGTGGCTCATAAGCATCGCGGCGTGATGCATCAATGCCGTGTAAATACTCAATTGCTTGAAATGAAAGTCGTTCAGCACGTTTGAAAGTCGCATCTTGCCCTGTGGCGCGATTTGCATGTGATTGTGCCCGAGCGCCGGCACGGCGTCGCGTGAAGGAGACCGGAATGATGTTGCGTTTGGTTCAAAGCTGTATCCGCCGGTTGCAGTTGCCGGCCGTCGGCTTAACCTTGCTGCTCGGCGTCACGGCATCCTTCGGCGCGTCACAGAGCGATCTCACTGCTTGCCAGCGCGAGGAGAGCCTGCCGGAAAACCGTATCGAGACCTGTTCGCGCATCATCGCCGACCAGGATCAGATCTCCGAGATCCGCGCGGAAGCCTATCTGAAGCGCGGCAGCGCGCAGGAGGATCTGGACAACCTGTCCGAGGCGATCGAGGACTACACCCAGGCGATCAAGCTCAACCCCGAGTATCGCGCGCTGTATCACTATCGCGGGCTGGCCTATCAGCGCGACGGCAAGAGCGACCTTGCCATCGTCGACTTCTCCGAAGCACTGCGCCTGGATCCGCAGGACACCGAGGCGCTCGTCTATCGCGGGCTGACCTATGCCAGCCAGAATGCGCATGACAAGGCGATGGCCGACTATGAGGCGGCGCTGGCGATCGATCCCAACGATCCCGAGGCCCTGACAGCGCGCGGCGAGAGTTATGAGGCGCAGGGGCAGCGCGAGAAAGCGCTGGCCGACTTCCGCCACGCCCTGGAGTACGACGCCGACAATGAAGACGCCAAGGACGGGCTGCAGAGGCAGAACGAAGGCAAATAGCACACTCCGCTCATCCAACAGCGAGAGGCCCCTTGCGCGGCCTCCCGCCAACGTCACGGCTTTGACCGTCTATGCGTCGGCTTAGCGCTTGTCGGCGCAGGCTTGGCCTTTTTGCTGTAGAACTTGTAGGGACCGGACTTGCCCGGCTTGGCGGCAACCTGCTTCGCTGGCTTGGCAGCTCGTGCAGCCATGGCTGGCTTCTTGGTGGCTTTCTTGGCGGCCTTTTTAGGGGCAGGCTTGGCCTTCGCGGCCTTCTTGGCGATCTTCTTCGTCGCGATCTGCTTGATCACGCCGTCGTGGTCGTCTTGGTTGACGGCGTCACGAAGGTCGCCGCTTGCACGCTCGTCATAGCGAAGATGCTGGCTGCAACCAGTGCGATCATCCTCATGAAGCGCATAGTCAGTCACTGCCAGGGGGCAGTATCCGATGTTGCCAATGGAACCATCCGCGTCGTTGCCCGGGTCGCCCCAGCGCTGACAAACAGCTGAAAGCCCTGTTTCCCGGCTGGGGGCCGCTGAATCAGTTGGCGCGTTGCCGGCCCGTCACACAAAGGGCCATATATGGCCACATTATCGCCACGATCCGAGGTTGCCGCTCCCGGGCGCGTAAGCTAAGCCTTACAGCCGATGCGGTTCTCCTCAGCGGCGCAAATCTCTCATGTCACACAACACGTTCGGCCATCTCTTCCGCGTCACGACCTGGGGTGAAAGCCATGGCCCGGCGATCGGCTGCGTCGTCGACGGCTGCCCGCCGGGCGTCGCCGTCACCGCCGAAGAGATCCAGACATTCCTCGATCGCCGCAAACCGGGCCAGTCGCGCTACACCACGCAGCGGCGCGAAGACGACGCGGTGGAGATCCTGTCCGGCGTGTTCGATGACGAGACCGGCCGGCAGGTGACCACCGGAACGCCGATTTCCCTGCTGATCCGCAACACCGACCAGCGCTCGAAGGACTATGGGGACATCAAGGACAGGTTCCGCCCCGGCCACGCCGACTACACCTATCTCGCCAAATACGGCATCCGCGACTATCGCGGCGGTGGCCGGTCGTCCGCGCGCGAGACCGCGACCCGCGTGGCAGCCGGTGCCATCGCGCGCAAAGTCCTGGCCGGCATCACCATCCGTGGTGCGCTGGTGCAGATCGGGCCGCACGCCGTCGACCGGCAACGCTGGAACTGGGATGAGGTCGACAGCAACCCCTTCTTCTGTCCGGATCACGACACCGTGCAAACCTGGGCCGGCTTCCTCGATCAGGTGCGCAAGTCAGGTTCGTCCGCCGGCGCCATCATCGAGGTCGTGGCCGATAACGTCCCGGCAGGCCTCGGGGCGCCGATCTACGGCAAGCTCGACCAGGATCTCGCCTCGGCCTTGATGAGCATCAATGCGGTGAAGGGCGTCGAGATCGGCGAAGGCATGGCGGCCGCAGCACTGTCGGGCGAACATAACGCCGACGAGATGCGCGCTGGCACCGATGGCAAGCCGCGCTTCCTGTCAAACCATGCCGGCGGCATTCTCGGCGGCATCTCGACCGGCCAGCAGATCGTATGCCGGTTCGCGGTGAAGCCGACATCCTCGATCCTGTCTCCGCGGCAGTCCGTCGATCGCTTCGGCAACGAAGTGGATGTCGCCACCAAAGGGCGGCATGATCCCTGCGTCGGCATTCGCGCCGTGCCCGTCGGGGAAGCCATGGTGGCATGCGTGCTGGCCGACCACATGCTGCGCCATCGCGCCCAGACCGGCCATTGGGAATTGCCATAGGCAAACCTGCCATCCTTGCAGGGATTGCGCCCGGAATTTGGAGCGTCGCAGTCAGGACGCCTGCGCAGGGGCTGAGGGAAAACCTCATGACCGCGCCGACATCGGTTCCGATCACGCGCTATATCCTGATCTATCTCGCCGCTGCCGTCGTCTTGATGGCGCTCGCCGGACTTGCGCTCGCGGTCATCGACATCAGGCACAATTCCGGCGCCCATCAGATATCGAAGCCGACCTTGATGCGCCGGTTTTGTCGGCCTTTGTTGTCCACCTTGAGAATCCGCACCGGCCTTGCATCTCCGGTCGATTTCAGATGCGTGCCGCCGCATCCCTGCTGGTCTATGTCTCCAATCTCCACGATGCGAACATTGCCATCGGCCTGTCGGGGTGGCGACACGGCTTTACTCCGGAAAAGACCGGGAACGGCGTTTGCGGCGTCCCAGGACATCAGGAAGGCTCTTATAGGCAAATCCGCCCGTATGACATCATTGATCGGACCGGCCAGCATGCGAAGCCGATCGGCGTCCGAGGCGGGAAGATCGAAATCCAGCCGGAAAGTCCCGTCGCCCGACAATTGGGCCCCCGTCAGCAGCGCTCCATCGAATGTCTGAAATACAATGCTGTTGGCGATATGGGCCAAGGTGTGCAGCTCACACATAAGGCCACGAAAAGCGGTATCGACCGAGATGCGGACAGGTCCTGCGACCTCTGCCCCTCCCTCGAAACTATGCCACCATCCATGCCCGTCTCGCGCTACGCCCGTGATCAGGGCTTCTCCATGTGCCCATTGGAGAGAAGCCCGGTCAGGCAACTGACCGCCGCCGCCGGGAAACACGATCGACTGATCCAGCAACACCATCCCGGGGCGCGTGTCGATGACGCTGGTTTCCAGTGCGAGAAGATCGGAATGCGTCTGATAGAGAGGCTGCGCGCTCACGGGTTATGACGCCTTCCGTCTCACGGTTTCCACGCCTTTTTCCAGCAGTAGCTGTAGCGCGCCGGCGAGCAGCGTCCAGAATGCCGCACCGACTGGCGAGTCCTTGGAACATCTGGGATTCCGGTCGCCCCGAGCCTGCAGTGCTGAGATTGGGCTTTTGCGACATCTCACCTACTGCCGCGAAACGGGCAGATTGAACACCAAAAAGTCCTTGCCATTCAAGGCTTTAGAACAAATTTGAAGTGGGAAAAAGGACATGGTGCTGCCGGTGAGGATTGAACTCACGGCCTCTCCCTTACCAAGGGAGTGCTCTACCACTGAGCTACGGC
>JAEZBZ010000365.1 GCA_023412745.1 Pseudomonadota bacterium
GCCGTGGTCTTCACGGGCAGGGCAGGATCCATGATGTCGCGAAAGCGAGCTACTGTGATCGCGTCGCGGCAGTTTTTAAGGCGCTTGCGGGAAAGGAGGTTGGCTACACGAAGTCGACGCCGGCCTCGCGTGAACCAGAAGAAGAAGTTCATGGAATCGGGCTGACCTTCATGCGCCTGGCTATGTGCCTTATCGATGGCGCGACGACACCTCGTCAGGCGCAACGCGAGATTGATCGCATTCACAAGCAGCGCAATGCCACTGCCAAAGGGACCCTCCTGTGCATCTGCGAGGGCCGGTGACGGGCGCGATAGCCGTACCCCGAATTGTGTCGTGAAAAGTGGGATTATCGCCAAGCCGACGTCTCGATTAAGCCAGCGCGCATGGCGAAAGGCAATCCAGCGGCAGGCAACGAAGGGGAAAGCGGCGCACTTGCCGATGGCGCGCCTTCTGAAGCCCGTCAGTTTTTTGGAAATGCCAAGGTTGTTGGGTCGGGTCTTACGCCCCTGGTCCGCGCCCTCGCACGCTCAGCCGCGCGCTCTCAGTTTGCGGTGAAGACGGATGAAGCACTCGATCATGACAAGGATCGGAGCCGCATCAACAACGCCCACACGGTGGAGAACGATGAAGCAGACTGACGATCCTGAGTGGATGACCGTCGCCGAGGTGGCGCGAAAATCCCGTGTGACTCAGCGCACTGTCCGGAACTGGATCAAGCATCAGCTCTTGAAGGCGACAAAACACGGCGGCCGAGTACTGATCCATCGCGCCAATTACGCCGATTTCGCCGGCAGATGATCAGACCCCCTCAATACATCGTATTTCTTATGTTTTCCATATAGTATTCATGTGTTGGGAAAACACGAAGTGAAAATAGAGGTTATATGCAAAGCAATTGTTTTCCCAAAATAGAAATCAATTCTATTGATTTCATCCCAATTCATCCTATTTCCGTTCGTCTGTCTTCCCAACAACTGACAGGGGGGTACGATGGGGCTGCGTGAGGACGTCAGGGGTCAGCCATTGCCGATTTCGGCAGCCGGGATGGCCGCAAGACTTGAGGCAGATCGGGGACTTTCCAGTAAAACACAAGGCGACCGCCAAGTGGGCGATCCTGGCGGTCTGCCGCTGGTCGGGATTGCCCGCGGCGACTATTCCGTTCACCGCCTCATCGTTTCGGGCGCTTCTGGCCGGCATGTCTCCGGGCAAAGCTGGAATCGCCAAAAAAACTTTACATAACGCCAAATCTGCCATCGAAGCGGTGCTTCGGTTCTATGGCCTTGAGCGCAGCACCCTGGCCTCAGTCCCATTGACGGCTGAGCTGGATCAATGGTTCGCCCGGCTCTCCAGGTACGAGAAGGCCGGCACGGGCCGGTTCTTCCGCTTCTTGTCGGCACGTCGGCGCACCATCGGCGATGTTTCGGACGCAGATTCGCAGGCATACTTGGCGACGCTTGAAGCAGAGTACCCTGCGAGAGTCGCTCGCGCCAAACATCAGGATGCGCTGCGGACCTGGAATGGTCTGGCCGGGTCCTATCCAGATTGGCAGGGAAAGCAGCTATCGCGTCCCTTGCTGCGGGTGCCGTGGGCCTTATCCTGGAAGGCATTTCCGCCGGAGTTGGAGGCCACTGTCGACGCACTGTTTGCGGCCCGCGCGGTTGGATCAAACCTGTTCGCCGATAAGCCGGTCGGAATACACTTGAAGCCCACCACCGTGCGCAACCGCAAGGAGCATCTGCGGGTCGCGGCGTCCATTCTCTGTACACACTGCGGCCTTCGCCCTGGCAAGCTGATATCGCTTCAAGACCTGTGTCGACCGGACCGTTTCAAGTCCGCTATCGGCGCCGTCGTCGAGCGGTCCGAGGGTAAAGTGACGGCGTATGTCGAGCAGATCGCCATCACGCTGTTGCAGGCCGCGCGGGAGTGCCATGCGCTCTCCGACACGGAGATCGCCGAAGTGGAGAACCTGAGGCGCAGCGTCTATCGGCGGGGACTGGCGGACAGGAAATTTGATGTCAGCCCGGACCAACAGATCCTTGACGAACTCGATGATCCGGAAAGAATGGATGCCCTGCTGTCGCTGCCCACAAGAACAGTGCTGCGCGCCCACCGCGAGGGCGTCGTGGGCCGGACAACGGCGCTGAGAGTCGAGATGGCGCTTGCGCTTGAAGTCTGGTTTGCAGCTCCTCTGCGGATCACGAATCTGGTGACGTTGCGACTGGATGAACATGTCCAGCACGTCAGGATCGGTCGTACGTCCCGGGTTGTTATCCGTGTGCCGGGGATCCAGACGAAAAATGGCCAGCCGCTGGAGCATTTCCTACACGAGGCAGCGGCAGAACTCCTTGAGCTTTATCTGCAAACCTACCGCCCGGTGTTGGCTGCACAGGACTCCCCGTGGCTGTTTCCAGGCCGCGGCGGTGGCCACAAACACAGTGCGGTCCTCGCCCGACAGGTGAAAGCCTACGTCTGGGAGGGGACTGGCATCCGATTCCATCCGCATCTCATCCGCAAGGTGGCGACGAAGATCATCCTCGATGAGGATCCATCAGCCATCGAAGTTGCCCGGGTGACACTTGGGCATGAAGACACCCGCACCACCCGTTCGGCCTATGTGCAGGCCCAATCCCGGGCCGCACAGGCCGTCTATCTCGACGCGATGCAACGACGACGCCTCGCCGCCGTCGGTCCGTTGCCGTCCAGGCTGACCACGTTAGCCCCGAAGCCGTTGAGAGTTGGCAAGGGCCGGCACATTGGAAGGGTCGGAGCATGAGACCACCACGGACTTGCCTGCTCGTCAGTGAGTGGCCGCCTGTCGATCAGCAGCTCTGGCGCCGTGCGACGCAGCAGGCCAAGTTGTTCGACGAGGAAGGTCATGCCGCGCACTGGTCGCCGACCAGCAAGAAGACTACACAGAAAGCGTATGGCCTCTGGCTGGCGTATCTCCTGCGTGCAGGGAAGCTGGATCCTGGTGAGCCGCCGGCGGCGCGAGCATCTCAGAACAACCTGCAGGCCTACTTGCACACCTTCCGGGGCAATAAACCAACATCGACGGCCAACCGGCTCCGCGACATGTACGAAGCTCTCCGCGTCATGTGCCCGCGAGCCGATCTGGATCCGCTGCGCCGGCTCGTGCGGCGCCTTCAGGCTGTGGCGCGCAAACAGGAGCGGGTGCGGCCCAACATGGTGTCAACTGATGAACTTTATACAGCCGGGCTAGCTCGCATGACTAGGATTGCACAGACCGCATACGAGAAGCGCGACGTCAAGGCCGTCCGGTTCGGTGACGGCTTGTTGATGGCCATGCTGGCGTGCAAGCCCATCCGGCTCCGCAACATCATCGAAACGCGGGTCGGTGTGAATTTGGCGCGCGTTGGCGACATCTATGTCCTTCAGTTCGCGCCTGCTGATACGAAGAACGGTCAACCCATCCGGGCCCAGCTACCGGGCAGCCTCACCCCCTTCATAGACGATTGGCTGACGAAGTATCGGCCGGTCCTGCTGCGGGGGCGAGCCAGTGACGCGCTGTGGATCTCGAGCTACCGCCAGCCGATGGCAGCCGCCACGCTAACGGCGAGGTTTTACATGGCCACCGAGCAAGAACTGGGCGTACGGATGAGTCCGCACCGTGTCCGCCATTGTCTGGCAACTAGCGTCGCGCTGGGACTACCTGAAAAGGCGCGCATGTTGCCACCCTTGCTCGATCACAAGTCCGATGCCACCGCCCGCAAGTACTATGTCATGGCAGACAAGCTCGCCACCAGCGAGGTGTACCTGACCATGCTTGAAAGGCGCCGGCGTCAGGTAGGAGAGGACTGAATGATGCGTGCCGCCATCTATTGTCGATTTAGCTCCGACCAACAGAAGACCACATCACTGGCTGATCAAGAGCGCATCTGCCGCCAGTATATCGAACGGCAAGGCTGGACTACGGTCGAGGTCTATGCGGACGCGGCGCTCAGTGGCAGTCACGATAATCGTCCGGGCTATCAACGGATGTTGAGCGATGCGCGAACACGCAAGTTCGAGGTGCTGGTGGCGGAGGATTTGGACCGACTGAACCGCCGGCTGGAGCACACTGCCAATCTGTATAGTCAACTGCAGTTTGTCGGTATCGACATTCACACTCTGAGCCATGGCAAGGTCGCCGACCTTCACGTCGGCATTAGTGGCCTGTTGGGCGAGATGTACATCAAGAACCTCGCCCAAAAGACACGTCGGGGCCTCGAGGGGCGTGTGCGGGCGGGTAAATCCGGCGGCGGATTGTGCTTCGGCTACCGGGTCGTCGGTGGCGTGGACGCCAGCGGCGAGCCCATCACGGGCGAACGTACTATCGATGAAGCTGAAGCGGAGATCGTCTGCGGGATCTTCCGTCGTTTCGCAGCGGGTGAGGGCCCCCGTGCCATCGCCCGAGCCCTCAATGAGCGCGGCGTGCCCGGACCCTACGGGCGCCCTTGGGGTGATACGACCATCAGAGGGCATGCCAAGAAAGGCACCGGCGTCCTCAACAATGAGCTCTATCGCGGTCGATTGGTATGGGGACGCCAGCGGTTCATCAAGGACCCAGCGACGGGCCGTCGCGTCTCTCGACTCAATGCTGCCGGCAGCGAAGTCGTTATCGAGGTGGCTCACCTGAGAATCGTCGATGATGAGCTTTGGGACGCAGTGAAGCGCCGGCAGGCAGAAGTCTCCCGTCCACTGACCGACCCTTACACCACCAGGCCGCTCAACGACCTCCATCGTCCCCACTTCCTGTTGTCGGGCCTCCTGACCTGCGGCATCTGCGGCGGTGGCTATACCATCACCGCCAAGGACCGCTATGGCTGCGCCCGACGCAGTCGGCAGGGCACCTGCTCGAACAGCCGCGGCATCCGGCGCCAGGACCTCGAAAGACGTGTGCTCGATGCCTTGCGTGACGCCGGACCTGGTCGCCGAGTTCATCGTCGAATATCAGGCGGAATGGAAGCGCCTGCAGACTGAGCGCTGCGCTGCGGCCACTCAGCAGGAGCGAAGGCTCGCTGACGTCAAGCGTAGGATCGACGGCCTCGTCGACGCCATCGAGCGCGGCATCATCACCAACCACGAAGCAGCGGCTCGAGGCGTTGGAGGCGGAGAAGGCCGAGTTGGAATGCGCACCCATCGAGGCACCGCTGCCGAGCATTCATCCCAACCTAGCTCATCTCTACCGGAGCAAGGTCGCGCGTCTGGAGCAGGAGTTGGCCGACCCCGAGCTTGCGGCGGAGGCTAAGTCCGTGCTGCGCTCGATGATTAAGACCATCACAATCACGCCCGGCGCCAAGCGGGGCGAAGTCCATCTTGAGCTGCTCGGGGAGCTGGCGGTGGTCTTGGCTGCAGGCCAAGCCAAGCGGAACAAAGACGGCACGCCCGTTGCGCCAATTCAAGTCTCGGTGGTTGCGGGAGTAGGATTTGAACCTACGACCTTCAGGTTATGAGCCTGACGAGCTACCGGGCTGCTCCATCCCGCGTCACCATACCGGTCATCAGATCATCGGTGGCAAGGCACCGAGCTAGTCATCTGATGTAAAAAGCCGCCCGAGGGGCGGCCTTCGCGAGCCTTATAGCACAGCATTCGCGATTGTGAACCCCGATGCTGACGATTGTGTCGGTTTTCTTGCCGCAGCTGCAACCCGGCTGAACGCCGATCAGGATTGCTTGGCCGCAGTATTCTCGGCGGCCGCGCGATCCTCTCGCTTGCCACGCGCGATGAAGTGGATGTTGCGCGCGTAGATCAGCAAACCGGTGCCCTGGCCGAGGATGAACACAGGGTCCATGCGGTAGATGGCGTAGGCGAACAGCATGGCGCCACCAGCGAGGCTGAAATACCAGAACGTCTCCGGCACGATGGAACGGCGCGCCCGCTCACTGGCGATCCACTGGATGATGAAGCGCATCGAGAACATGAGCTGTGCGGTGAAGCCGACCGCAAGCCATATGATCTCGGTGGCGGGCGTAATCGCCCACCACTCAGCAATTCGCGCTCCGGCAGTCCCGAGGACTTCCATGCACCCCCCGATCGGTCGCACTGCAGTCTATGCCGACTGCTATCGAGCGCAGCCCTTAGCCCTTGTCGCCGGCGTTGCGCACTGTGGTATCAGAGCGCGGCCGCATGCGTCGGGCGAGGTCTGAGACATGACGGCCTTCCGGAAGATCCTCGACAATGGCCGGAACCTTGGTGCGCCGCCTAAGCCACGTGACCCCGAACAGGTCATACAAGCCGATCAGCGCGCGGCCGATGTTGCTGTATTTCGAGTGGCCGGCCTGACGCGGCCGATCGTTGACCGGCACATAGGCGACTTCGTGGCCATAGGTGATGAAAAGTGCCGGCAAATAGCGGTGCATGCTGGTGAAGAACGGCAGTCGCACGAAGGCTTCTCGCCAGTAGACCTTGATGCCGCAACCGGTATCCGGACAGTTGTCCTTCAACACGGTATCGCGGATCCAGTTGGCGGCCTTGGAGGCCCACCGTTTGGAGCCTTCCGCCTTGCGCTGTGTCCGGACGCCGCCGACCAGCGCCGGACCGGCGGTGCCGGGTGCAGCAAGCCTGGCCACCAGTCTGGCGATATCGCGGGGATCGTTCTGGCCGTCGCCGTCCATGGTGGCGATCACCGGACTGATGGCGGCGAGAATGCCGGACCGCATGGCCGCGCTCTGGCCGGAGCGCTGGCCGTGACGCAGCAGCCTGAGGCCAGGGAAGCGGTTCGCGGCGATCAGGTCGGCGACTTCCCGCGGCGTGGCATCGGTGCTGGCGTCATCGATGACGATGACCTCGGCCAGGATATCGCTGGGGACGGTTTGATAGGTCTCCTCGACGAGACGACCGATGTTGCCGGCCTCGTTGAGGGCGGGAATGACCACGGAGATGCGCATGAGTGAGGTGCCGCCTCTGTCGGATGTGGGCCGCTGCATGTGCCGGTTGCACTGGCGGTCGCGCACAGCTCAAGATATCAGTGTTTGCCAGCGGTTTCCAACACTGTAAACGGGGCTCTTGGTGGTGCCTGTGTTTGCATGAAGGCTGCTGAAAGCAGGGGGACGTCAAAACATGGTGGCAGAAACCCGCGCGGGTGTTGCAGCGCAGTCGGGCACCTGGTTGCCTGCGCTGCTGGCTGTGCTTGGCCTCCTGCTCGTCGCGCGGCTGGTGGCGCTGGCCGCCAACGCCACCGATCTGTTCTTCGACGAGGCGCAGTACTGGAGTTGGAGCGTCGAGCCCAGCTTCGGCTATTACTCGAAGCCACCCCTGATCGCCTGGCTGATCCGTCTCTCGACCGAAACCTGTGGATTGTCGGAATTCTGCGTTCGGCTGCCGTCGCCGATCCTGCACACGATGACCGCGCTGGTCGTCTACGCGATCGCGACGCGGCTCTATGATTCGCGAGTTGGTTTCTGGGCAGGTGTCGGCTTCGCTACGCTGCCCGGCGTGTCGTTGTCGGCCGGGATCATCTCCACGGACGTGCCGCTGCTGCTGTTCTGGGCGATCGGGCTCTACGCGCTCATTCGGCTGGCGGACACCAAGCAGTGGTGGCCGGCGCTGCTGCTTGGCCTGGCGCTCGGGCTGGGCCTGAACGCCAAGTATGCGATGGCCTATTTCGTGCTCTGCACCGCGGTCTATCTCGCCGTCGCGCCGGATCGCCGTTGGCTGGCCCGCGATCCGAGGCTGTACGTGGGGCTGGCGATCGGCATCGCGCTGATTGCGCCGAACCTGATCTGGAACGCAATCAACAGTTTCGCGACGTTCGCCCACACCGCCGACAACGCCAAGTGGACGGGGTCGCTGTTCAATCCGGGCAAGGCGCTGGAGTTCTTCGGCGCGCAGTTCGGCGTGTTCGGGCCGATCCTGTTCGGTGCACTGCTGGTGATAACGGTGCGCAGCTTCCGCAACGGTGCCGAGGCGGCGGACAAGCTACTGCTCAGCTTCGCGCTGCCGGTCATCGCCATCGTGACGGTGCAAGCGTTCCTGTCGCGGGCGCACGCCAATTGGGCCGCCGTCAGCTACGTGTCGGCGACGATCCTGGTCACCGCCGCCATGATCCGCGAACTATCCTGGCGCTGGCTCAAGGGCTCGATGGGGCTGCACGCTGCAATCCTGGTCGGCCTGGGGTTGGCGACCGCCACGGCTGGAATGGTCAGGCTGCCGGGCGGCGGTGATCCGTTCGCGCGTACCATGGGCTGGAAAGCGTTGGCGGATGAGACCGCTGCGATCCTGGCCGACTATCGCCAGCGCGGCCAACCATTCGGCGCGGTCATGACCGAGGACAGGTCCGTGACGGCTGAGCTGCTCTATTACATGCGGCAGGAGACGACGCCGGTTTTTGCCTGGCACGACCGCGGTCCGCCGCGCGATCACTACGAACTGACGCGTCCACTCCGGTCCGGCGGTCCCGAGCCCGTGCTGCTCGTCAGCCTCAAGCGCACGCCGGGCAGCGCGGGCAGCCAGTTCAAGTCCGTGACGCCGATCGCCGAAGGTCAGGTGTCGGCGGGCGCCAACACCAGCCGGCATGTCTCCTTCTACAAGCTTGAGGGCTACACGGGACAGTGATGCAGGCGCCATGAACGCTGCCGCGCAACGGACGTTGATGCAGCGTGGCAAGCGCGCGTAAATGGAGCTGTCACACCGCTGCGATAACGCGGTCCATCTCGTGTGCCCCTTAACCGTGAATGGAGACAGCATGCAGGACCTCAAGGGCAGAACGGCCCTCATTACCGGTTCCACGTCGGGCATCGGCCTGGCAATCGCTCATGCGCTGGCAAAGGCGGGGGCGAACATCGTGCTCAATGGCCTCGGCGATGCGTCGAGCAATGCTGAACCGATTCAAGCAGTTGCGGCGCATGGTACGCGGGTGTCGTTCGACGCCGCGAACATGCTGCGGCACAACCAGATCGCGGAGATGGTGGCCAATGCCGAGCGCGAGCACGGCCAGCTCGACATTCTGGTAAATAACGCCGGCATCCAGCACGTGGCGCCGCTGGAGGAATTCCCGATCGAAAAGTGGGATGCCATCCTAGCGATCAATCTGTCAGCGCCGTTCCATGCCATTCGCGCGGCCATCCCCGGCATGAAGAAGCGCAAGTGGGGGCGGATCATCAACATCTGCTCGGCGCACTCGCTGGTCGCCTCGCCGAACAAGTCCGCTTACGTGTCGGCCAAGCACGGTCTGGCCGGTCTCACCAAGACCGCGGCGCTCGAACTGGCAACGCATGGGGTGACGGTGAACGCCATCTCGCCAGGCTACGTGTGGACGCCGCTTGTGGAAAAGCAGATCCCGGATCTCGCTAAGTCGCAGGGAATTTCGGATCAGGCGGCGAAGGAGCAGATCTTGGAGAAGCAGCCGACCCGGCAGTTCGTAACCACGGACCAGATCGGCGCGCTCGCCGCGTTCCTCGCCAGCGAAGCCGCAGGCTCCATCACCGGGTCGAATTACTCAGTCGACGGCGGATGGACCGCGGAGTGAAGACAGCGGGGCACGGAACCGTCAGGGT
>JAEZBZ010000013.1 GCA_023412745.1 Pseudomonadota bacterium
GCATAATGCCGCCGCCGCTCACACTTCTCCGGGGCGGCGGTCGGCTTGACATTCCCGTGCTGCCGGTGTCGCCTCCCGGGGTGAGCGGCGACGCCGGTGCCGCATGAGGTTTATCGACGATGACAACCCGCCTGACGCCACCTGAAATCGAGCGCTACAAGCGCCATCTGGTGCTTCGCGAGGTCGGCGGGCAGGGTCAGAAGAAGCTGAAGGCATCGCGCGTGCTGCTGATCGGCGCGGGCGGCCTCGGCTCGCCCATGGCCATGTATCTGGCCGCGGCGGGCGTCGGCACCATCGGCATCATCGATGACGACACCGTTTCGCTGTCCAATCTGCAGCGTCAGATCGTGCATGACACGGACCAGGTCGGCACACCCAAAGTCGATAGCGCGCAAGCTACGATCGGGCGGCTCAATCCGCACGTCACGGTCGAGACGCACGCGATGCGCCTGACGCCGGACAACGCGCTCGACATCATCTCACGCTATGACATCGTCGCCGATGGCTCGGACAACTTCGCCACCCGCTACCTCGTCAGCGACGCCTGCTATCTGGCTAAGCGCACGCTGGTGTTCGCCGCCGTCGGCCCGTTCGACGGCTACGTCACCGTGTTCAAGCCGCATCTGACCCGCGATGACGGCCAGCCCTGGCCGACATACCGCTGCGTATTCCCGGAAGCACCGCCGCCCGGCACCGTCGCGCCATGCAGCGAGATCGGCGTGCTCGGATCGATCGTCGGCGTGATCGGCACGCTGCAAGCCACAGAGGTGCTGAAAGAACTGCTCGGCATCGGCGAAACACTGGCGGGCCGGCTGGTCATCTATGACGCCCTTTCGACGCGCTTCGAAACGGTGAAAGTGGCGTGGGATCCGGACAATCCGCTGTCAGGATGCAACCGGACCATCACGGACCTGTCCGGATATAAGCAGACGTTCAGCGATATCTGTGCGGTCGAGACGCAATCGTAGGCTGCGAGGTCAGTTTACCGCGCCGCCTGAGCCGCTCTCGTTCGACGCCAGTTCCATCTCGGCCAACGCCATCAGCACGTCGGCGCGGGTTTTCAGGTCGGCGGCTTCCAGTAGCGCCTGTTTTTCCTCCGGACCGTAGGGGCAGACGATCGACAGCGAGTTGACGAGATACTCGGTCGGCGCGCTGAGGATCGAGCGCCAGTCGGCCTTCAGCTTGTGCGCCTCGAGATAGGCCTTGAGCACCCGCAGCAGATTGTCGCGGTCAACAGCTTCTTCACCTGCACCGTGCTGGAAATCATCGTCATACGGCGCATAATCGACGTCGAACACGCGATAGGGTTTCTCCGTCGTCACCTCGGCGCGAAGCTCAAACCGCGCGATGCCGGTCATCGTCACCAGCACACGGCTGTCGGCCACTTCCTGGAAGGCGGTCAGCCGGCCGACGCATCCGATCGGGCGCAGCCCGATAGACTTTCCTGCCGGGCTCTCCTCGTCACTGTCGGAGCGCTCCGGCTGAACGATGCCGAACACCCGCTGGCCCGCCAGAACGTCTTCGATCATGTCGAGATAGCGCGGCTCGAAGATGCTCAGCGGAAGCGTCGCGCGCGGCAGCAGGATGACACCACGCAACGGAAATACCGGGATCTGCTGCGGGAGATCGACAGGACTGCGATAGCGATCCGTAGGCGCCACGTGACGATCCTCTCAATGATCCTTCATCACGAAAACATCAGTGACGACAGCCTGCGCCGTCCATCAATCGTATGCGCATCCTTCGGACCCCACGCCTCGAACAACTGGACGAGCTGCTTGCGTGCCGCCTGATCATTCCAATTGCGATCGCGGCGGAAAGTTTCGAGCAACTGTTCCAGCGCCTGGGCCTTGTCGCCCTTGGCCGCAAACGCCAGCGCCAAATCAATGCGCGCCTGATGATCGGCCGGATTGGCGGTGACTTTGGCCTTGAGTTCCGCCGTATCGCCGGCGTCGTCGGCCTTCTTGGCCAGTTCAAGAGCCGCCAGCACACCGGCGACCGTGCTCGACTGCTGCTTGTCGGGCGGAATCAGCGCAATGGTCTGCTCGGCGCGCTCGACATCGCCACTCTTTAGATAGCACTTGGCCAATCCAGCAAGCGCCCCGACGTTCTGGGGCTCATCCTGTAGAATGCCGGCATACAGCTCGGCAGCCTCTTGCAACGCACCGGCTTCGAGCGCCTGATCGGCTTCCTGCAAGATCGCCGCGAGGTCAGCCGCGCTATCCTCGCCCAACAGGCGATCGACGAAGGCCCGGATCGCGCTTTCGGGCTGCGCGCCCATGAAACCATCCAGCGGCCGGCCATCGCGGAACGCATAAACCGTCGGCAACGACTGAACCCGCAATTGACCCGGAATGGTCGGATGCTCGTCGACGTTCAGTTTCACCAGGCGAACCTTGCCACCGTAGCTCGCCACGACCTTCTCGATCACCGGCGTCAACTGCTTGCACGGCCCGCACCAGGCAGCCCAGAAGTCGACCAGCACCGGAACCGAGCGCGAGGCTTCGAGCACGTCCTTGGCGAAGTTCGCCGTCGTTGTATCCTTGATGATGTCCGCCTGACCCGCTGCAGCAGGCTGGCGTGCTCCGATATCCATCTTAAGGGTCTCCTTGGACGGCTCTTGCCGGATCGTGAGCGCGGCGCACTCACCAGATCGGGATGGCGGCGCGATCAGACAATAGGCCCGTCGTCGAGTTGAATAACGCGCGGCTCATGTCCACACGCATGAATGAACCGCAAAAGATCGTCACGCGCAATGTTGGTTGTCGCGGTATTCGTCAGCGGGTGGCAGTTGATGGTCTCGAATTGCATCAGCGTCTCATCGAGCACGAACGACACCCTACCTTCGCGGTCGTTGATCAGCGAGAACACGGTGACCGATCCTGGCGGCACGCCCAGAACTTCCATCAGCAACTCCGGCTTGCCGAAGCTCAGCCGCGCGCACCCGAGCCGCTTGTGCAACGACTTGAGATCGACGGTTGCCCGGCTCTCGGCCGTTATCAGGAATAGCTTGCCCTTGGCATCCTTGAGGAAAAGGTTCTTGGTATGCCCGCCCGGAAGATCGCGTTCCAGTTCCGCGCTCTCATCGACGGTGAAAACGGCGGCATGGTCGAGGGTCCGCGTGGCGATTCCAAGATCGGACAGGCGAGCAAACAGTTCCTCGCGCGTGGCTGGCATGCGGCAAAAATCCGGATACGAGATGGACGGAAACAGCGGAAACCTTTGTATCCCGAAGGCTTAACCCGTCTGATGCGGCGGCGCAATTGAGCCGATCGCAGGGCTGATCGGACATTCGCGACGGCTCTCTTGCAATCGGTTCGGCTTTGCGTCATAAGACGGGGCCGAGCCGCCACCCAGGCAGCTCGATACCCTGTTTATGGATGCGGGTGTAGCTCAGGGGTAGAGCACAACCTTGCCAAGGTTGGGGTCGTGGGTTCGAATCCCATCGCCCGCTCCAAACAGATTTTTCTTTTCAAGACAGTCCCAATCTACCGACCTGCTGCTGGTGATATGCCCGCCGGTCTCGCTGTTGCTTGCCCTACCGCACGTCAGCAGCCCGACGCCCGGCCGCATCCGACACGCACGAGCAACGCAACGTAAACTGTAGTTCGGCTCGCCTAGGGCACGGCGCCATCTACGATGTAAGCTGCGTAAAGCGCTGCTGTCGCTGTCGGGCGAACGCAACCCCTATCCCGGAAAGCGCGGCGTCGTCGAACAAAGTGCCCTGGCCGATCTGCTTCTGGTCGACGGCAATCCGCTGGAAAATATCGCTCTCATCGCCAATCCTGGAAAATCGTTCGTCGTGATCTTGAAGGACGGAAAAGTCTTCAAGAACACGCTGCAGAAGTGAGTTTGCCTGCCCTGGTCGGTTACCCGGCAAGCAGGTCCACGTTCCGCGACCATGTGTTCGTCGCGCCGTCACGATTGGAACGATATTCCCCACCTATGAGTTATCTGTCGGATGTACCGAGAGGGGGAAAATTCTCATGGATTCCAAGTCTCTGATGATTACCGTTCTGGCTGTCGCCGTCGCCGTGCTCGGCTATTTGTATTGGGACAGTCAGCAGACCAAGGTCGACATTCGCGTGCCGGGTGTCAGCATCCAGGCGAAGTGAGAAACGGCTCGGGCGACCTGCCACACGCACGGAGCGCACGGGACCATGTGACTCCGTGCTACCATGCCGGCGTAATGACCGGCAGGAGCCAACCGTGGCCAAATCGACCGCAAAATCGCCCAGCGCCTCTTCCACGTCCAAACGCCCGGACACCGCGATTTATATCGGCGTGGGCGGATGGACCTTTGAGCCGTGGCGCGGCACCTTCTATCCCGACGGGCTGACGCAGAAGCGCGAGCTGGAGTTCGCCAGCCGCAAGCTTACCTCCATCGAGATCAACGGCACCTACTACGGCTCGCAGATGCCGGAGAGTTTCGCCAAATGGCACGACGAAACGCCGGATGACTTTGTGTTCGCGGTGAAGGCGACGCGCTACGCCACCAACCGCCGCGAGCTGGCTGGCGCCGGTGAATCTATCGAGAAATTCTTCAGCAGCGGACTGATGAACCTCAAGCGTAAGCTCGGGCCGATCAACTGGCAGTTTATGGCAACAAAGAAGTTCGATCCGGAGGATTTCGAGGGCTTCCTGCAGCTCCTGCCCAAATCAGTCGACGGACAGACCATCCGGCATGCTCTGGAAGTCCGCCACGACAGCTTCCGCACGCCTGAATTCGTGGCCCTGGCGCGCAAGTACGATGCAGCGGTCATTATTGCCGGCGATTCCGAGTTTCCGCAGATCGCCGACATCACCGCGCCGTTTGTTTACGCGCGCATCATGGGCAGCGCCGAGAACGAGGCCGCGGGCTATTCCAAGAAGGCGCTCGATCAGTGGGCCGAACGTGCCCGCGCCTGGCAGGCGGGCAAGGTCGCCAAAGACCTCAAGGCCATCGCGCCCCAGAAAGCCGACGGCATCGCCCGAGATGTCTTTCTGTATGTCATCAGCGGCTACAAGGAGCGCAACCCCGAAGCCGCCATGCAGCTCATCGCGCGCGTGAGCTGAGGCATGCCGGGCGCTACACGCGCGCAAGTCGTACGATCACGTCGCCGCCGGCATTGATCAGCAGAAGCTTGTCTTGCCGCGCATCGAAGCGCCATCCCACCGTGGCCTGCAAGGCGGCGTGAAACTTCTGTTCCTGGTCCATCACGGCTGGCGTGCAGGCTTTGCGCGTTCCGGCCAACGCACCGAAGCTCAGCGTCGCACCGGTGACGGTCGCCTTACCCATGTACCGGTTGCAGCCACCAAAGCCGGTCACGCTGCCGTCGGCCGACAGTTCGAGCGTGGTCTGCAGACGATCGATGACGCCGCCGCCGTTGATATCCTCGGCCAGCCACCGGCCCGCGGGCGGCGCGTCCGCAGCAGCGGCCGGAAGAACCACAAGCGCGGTGATCACGCCCAGTGCCATGGCGGCCAGTTTTTGCTGAACAGGCATTGCCCCTCCACTTACCATCGGCGCCGCAGGGCGCGGACGAACGATCCGCTTCTCAAACAGTGGACTTATCTGGGCAATCACGCTCGGCTTCAAGGCCCGCGCTGGTGCGGCGCGCAGACGTGCTATTTGAAACCGTTGCCGGCGGCAGCCATCGGCCGCGCGGACGAGGTGTGCACGGCCTGACCGTTCGCGATTGCCAGCCGCATCAACACCTCTTCGGTGAAGTCGCGCATCGCCTGGCCGGCTTCGCCCGGATACTTGGCCTGATACGACCGCTCCAGGCTCGAAAAACGCGCCGCGTTCTGCATCGCGCTGATCCGGGGGATGGCTGCTTCGAAGCAGCGGTTCTCCGGATTTTCTTTCAGCCAGCGGTGGTACTCGTCATCGACCAGCGACGAGCGATCCTTCATGTTGATCAGCACGCCCAGGTTCTCCGCAAAGCCCATCTCGGGATTGAGCTGCTTGAACCGGCGGAACACTTCCAGGCCGCAGGATGACACATAGTCGGGCTTCGTCGGCGAGATATGGAAATCACATTCCCTGAGCCAGGACTCGGTCAGCACCGAAAGGCCCGGCGGGCAATCGATCAGCACGATCTCGAACACGGAGCGCAGGTTGTTCAGCAACCCGCGAATGGTCGAACGCAGCTTGGCGTGCGAGCCCTCGCGCGAGACCTCGCGCTCCAGCAGCGTGAGTTGCATGTCGCTCGGGATGAGATACACCGAGCGGGCATCGTCGATGTCCGACACGCCGCGGACGACGAACTGCGGCCAGTCGACCGGATTGTTGTTGAGCACCGAGGCGACGAGGAAATCGACCAGGGTCAGGCCGTTTCCCTGCAACTGATGCAGACTGGCTGGCGTCATCAGCATCGAGCTGATGCTCGCTTGAGCATCCGAGTCGATCACCAGGACGTTCTTGCCGTGGAAGGCCGCCAGGGTCTCGGCCAGCGCAAGCACGATCGTAGACTTGCCGACCCCACCCTTGGTGTTCATGATCGCGATCGTATTACGCATCGTCTCCACAAGTCATAAATGCGAGCGCTTCGGGGCCGGTTTCGCCGCGCTGTGAAAAATGCCACGTCAACGTTTCAAAAAAAAGGGCTTAAAAGTCAAATCGATCCGCGTTCAATCACTCTACCGTTTTGCGCTATCGCGCGCCATCGCGTGATACTCCTGATTGGGGCGCATATCAGTGGCGGCGGCGAGCCGGTTCGACATGTTGTAGAAGCTCGCAACGGCTGCGATGTCCCAAATGTCGCGATCCGAAAAACCAGCATTACGTAGCGCCTTTCTGTCGGCGTCTTCCATCTTGTCGGGCTGTTCGGTTAATTTGACGGCAAAATCGAGCATCGCCTTCTGCCGCTTGTCCAGGTTGGCCGCCCGGTAATTCTGGCTGATCAGCTCGCCGAGCTCCGGATCCTTCCCCCGCTGCCGAACGGCGGCGCCGTGGGCGGTCAGACAATAGTGGCAGTGATTGACGGCGCTGACCGCCACCGCGATCATCTCGCGTTCCAGCTTGCTCAGTCCGCTATCCCCCAGCATCAGGTCATCGACCATGTCGATGAAGGCCTGCAGCTTGACGTTGTCGAAAGCATAAGCCCGCAGCACGTTGGGTACGAACCCAAGCTTTTCATCGCACTTGGCGAAGTACGCCGCGATCTGCGGGGTGGGCTTTGCATCCGCTCCAAGATCGAGGGCAACGACAGCGTCCTTGGCTTGTGACATTGCGGCCATACTCCTCTGCGCATCTGGGTCACGCATCGCCATGTGCTATGATCCGACAGCCTATCCCGAGAAATGACTGATGGGCAGTCTTCTCTGCATCAAACAAACCGGAACGCGACCGATGGCCTTGGAATTGCCCCCCGAAGACACCGACACCCTCAAGCGGATCGAACCGCACCTCGGCGACTCCAAGCTCCTCAGGTTGTTTTCATCCCTGCTGTTTGCAGGAGAACCCGACGGCATCGATCAATTCACGCCGGAAGCGCTGGCCGGCATCGCGCGCGATCGACTCCTGTTCGCGGAGCAGAAGCCGAACGGTCGCCACAAGATCCGCTGGCAGAAGCTTGCCCTCAACACCCGCAATGGGGCGCATGCTTTCACCGCGATCGAGATTGTCAACGATGACATGCCGTTTCTCGTCGACAGCATCATCGACGAGTTGCAAGCCCGCGGCCTGACAGCGCAGATCGTGCTGCACCCCATCCTGAAGGTCGAGCGCACGTCATCGGGAGAGCTGTCCCGGATCATCGGGCCCGGTGACCGCAACTGGGGTGACGGCAGCCAGGAAAGCTGGATCCTGCTTTTGCTCGACCCGATGCCGGCCGATGCCGCCGAAGACCTCAGGAACACACTGTCGGGTGTGCTGGATGACGTCCGTGTCTCGGTCATGGACTGGCACAGCATGGAGACCCGCATCGACCAGGCCGTCCGGACACTGGAAACCTCGCCGCCGAACATCGCACCGGGCTTGTTGTCGGAATCGCTGGCGTTCTGCCGATGGCTGCTGGCAGGGCAGTTCACGTTCCTCGGCTTGCGCGAATACAGACTTGTCGGCAACGCCCAAACCGGCGAACTGGTGCCCATGGAGGGCAGTGGGCTCGGCGTCCTGCGCGATCCAACACTCAACGTATTGAGCCGGCGCGGCACTCCGTTTGCGATGACGCCGGAAATCCGCAATCACTTCTTCACGCCGCAGCCGCTGATCATCACGAAATCCAACATCATGTCGCGTGTGCATCGGCGCGTGTTCATGGATTACATCGGGCTGAAAACCTACAAGCCCGATGGCTCGATCGGTGGCGAATTGCGCCTCGTCGGTCTGTTCACCTCCCAGGCCTATACCCAGGCGCCGCAGCAGATCCCATTTCTGCGCCACAAGGTTGCAACCGTCCTGGCGGAATCCGGATATCCGCCAGGCAGCCATGCCGCCAAATCGATCGCCAACGTGCTGGCAAACTTTCCGCGTGATGAGCTGTTCCAGATCGGCGAGCAACGGCTGCTTGCATGGGCGCGTGGCATCGTCGAGCTCGACCTGCGGCCGCGCGTGCGCGTGTTTCCCCGTCGTGACCGCTGCGAGCGCTTCGTTTCGGTGCTGGTCTACGTGCCGCGCGATCGCTTCTCGACGGACGTGCGTGAACGGATCGGCGAGGACCTGGCGCAGGCCTACAATGGCCGCGTGAGAGCCTTCACGCCCTTCTTCCCTGAAGGCCCGCTGGTGCGCGTCCATTTCATCATCGGCTTAAAGGATGACCTGCGCCCGGACGTTTCGGAGCACGATCTTGAGGCGCGGATCACCGAAACAACGCGGACCTGGGACGACCAGCTTACCGACGCCCTGCGTCAGGGCGACGAAGACCTCGCCACGCTCGCCCCCAAGTATCTCGGCGCATTTCCGGCAGGATACACCGCGAACTTCAACGCCGCACGCGCGCTTGAAGACATAACCCGTATCCAGCGTCTGTCTCCGGACAATCCGCTGGCGATCGACTTTCATTCCGAAGACCCGAAAGATGGACGACGTATCCGCGCCGCGATCTTTCGCTTCGATCAACCCATCCCGCTGTCCGAACGCGTCCCGGTTCTGGAGAACTTCGGTTTTTCCGTCATCGACGAACGCAGCTACCGCGTCACCCCGCGTTTCGCCAATGGCGTTCGCGAGGTCGCGCTGCACGACATGGTTCTGGAGACCGCGCATGGCGTGCCGCTCGATCTCCATGCGCATGACATCCGCATGGAGATGGGCTTTCTCGCCGTATTCCGGGGCGACGCCGACAATGACAGCTTCAACCAACTGATCATTTCCGCATCGGCGGACTGGCGCGAGGTCGCAATGCTGCGCGCCTACTCCGCCTATATGCGCCAGATCGGATCGACGTTCGGGCTGCGTTACATCGCCGAGACGCTGAACCGACACGCCGGAATGGCGCGCGATTTCATCGAACTTTTCCGGACGCGCTTCGATCCCGATCGATTTGAGTCAATCGAAGAGCGCGGCGAGGCGGAAGGCGAAATTCGCGAACGCATCGACGGTGCGCTGGCCAACGTCGCCAGCCTCGATGAAGACCGCATCCTGCGCCAGTACCTGAACCTGATCATGGCGACGTTGCGCACCAACTTCTTCCAGCGTGATGCGGATGGCTGTCCGCCCAAGACGGTGGCTTTCAAATTCGCGCCGAAGTCGGTCGATGCGCTGCCGGCGCCGAAGCCTTATCGCGAGATCTGGGTCTACTCCCCGCGTGTGGAAGGCGTGCATCTGCGCTTCGCGCCCATCGCGCGCGGCGGCATCCGTTGGTCGGACCGCGCGCAGGATTTCCGCACCGAGGTGCTCGGCTTGTCCAAGGCCCAACAGGTGAAAAACGCGGTGATCGTGCCGGAGGGCGCGAAGGGCGGCTTCCTGCCCAAGCATCTGCCGCGCACCGGTAGCCGCGACGACATCAACAAGGAAGCTGTCGCCGCCTACCGCATCTTCATTTCCGCGATGCTGGATATCACCGACAATATCGTCGACGGCCACGTGGTTCCGCCTCAGCGCGTCGTGCGCCACGATGGCCACGATCCGTACCTCGTCGTTGCGGCCGACAAAGGCACCGCGACCTTCTCCGACTACGCCAACGAACTGGCGCAGCAGCATAACTTCTGGCTCGGCGACGCCTTCGCGTCGGGCGGCTCTGCCGGCTACGACCACAAGCGCATGGCAATCACCGCCCGAGGCGCGTGGGAGTGCGTGAAGCGACATTTCCGGGAGATGGACGTCGACATCATGACGGAGCCGTTTTCCGTCGTCGGCGTCGGTGACATGTCGGGCGACGTGTTCGGCAATGGCATGCTGCTGTCGCGCGCCACCCGGCTTGTCGCTGCCTTCGATCATCGCGACATCTTCATCGACCCCGAGCCCGACATCGAAAAGAGCTATGCCGAACGCAAGCGGCTTTTCGATCTGCCGCGATCGAGCTGGCAGGACTACGACAAATCGCTGATCTCCAAGGGCGGTGGCGTATTTTCGCGTGCCGCCAAGTCCATTCCGATTTCGCCGGAAATGGCAACGCTGTTGGGCACCGACGCTGCGAGCATGACGCCCGCCGAGCTTATGCACACCATCTTGAAATGCGAAGCCGACCTGCTCTGGTTCGGCGGCATCGGCACCTACATCCGCGCTTCGCACGAATCCCATGAGCATGTCGGCGACAAAGCCAACGATGCCATTCGCGTCACCGCGGCGGACGTGCGCGCCAAGGTGATCGGCGAGGGCGCCAACCTTGGCGTCACGCAAGCCGGTCGCATTGAATATGCGACCCGCGGCGGGCGGTTGAATACGGACTTCATCGATAATTCGGCCGGCGTGAATTCCTCGGACCAGGAGGTCAACATCAAGATCGCGCTCGGCCCTGTCGTAGCGGCCGGCCGGCTCGATCCCGACGCGCGCAAGGCGCTGCTCGCATCGATGACGGAGGATGTCGCTGAGGCTTGCCTGCTGAACAACTACCAGCAGTCACTGGCGATCAGCTTGGCTGAGCGCAGCTCGGTTCGTGACCTGGGCTACCTCGCGCGCCTGATGCGATCGCTCGAAGGCCGCGGCATCCTCGATCGCAAACTTGAGGCGCTGCCAAGCCGCGCCGAGATGGCGCAAAAGCAAGCCGCCGGCGTCGGCATGACCCGGCCGGAACTGGCCGTGCTGCTGAGCTTCTCCAAAATCGCGCTGTCCACTGACCTCATCGCCAGTGCCGTGCCGGATGATCCGGTCTGCGACCCGATTCTCACCAACTACTTCCCGCACGCCTTGCGCCAGCAGTATCACGACGAGATCAAATCGCACCGCCTGCGCCGGGAAATCATTACGACTGGATTGACCAACGCGATGCTCAATCGCGGCGGTCCGGCGATGGCGGTGCGGCTTGCCGACGAAAGCGGCTTGGGCGTCGATGACGTCGCCATAGCCTTCATTGCGGCGACGGCCATCTTCCATCTGCCGGATCTGTGGCATGGCATCGATCAGCTCGACGGCAAGATGCCGGGCCAGGCCCAGCTCGAACTCTACGCGCGCGTCCAGGACGTCCTGCTCGAACAGGTCGCCCACCAGCTCCGTCACGAAAGCGGGGCCGAACTGGCCGCCACCATTGCGGCCCATCGCGCTGGCGCAGACGAACTGGCGGCAAACCTGGACGACTGCGCTACCGCGCAGCAGCTCGCCACTTTGGCCGAGACCACACAACGCTACGAGGATCATGGCGCACCAGCCGACATCGCCGCGCGCGTTGCACTGCTGGATCTGCTCGGCCACGCGCCGGCCGTGACGCGGCTGGCGCACGAAACGTCTCGCTCGATCGTCGAATCCGCCCGTATCGCCTTTGCGGCAGCCGACTACTTCCGCCTCGATGAACTGAAAGCCAAAGCGGCCACGCTGCAGCTTCGCGACTATTATGACCGCCTCGCGGTCAATGGCGCGATCCACACGCTGGAAGCAGCACGCCGCGCGCTTGCCGCCGAGATTCTAAAAACGCCCGGCACGGCGGATTTCGCGGCGTGGCAATCGGCGCACGGACAGAGGCTGGCGCGCGCCAAAGCATCTCTTGACGAGATGATCACGGCGGGCGAGGTCACGGTTTCGCGTTTGACGGTGGCGGCATCGCAGGTGCGCGATCTCGCCAAGGCCTGACCGTCGCGGGCGCGAGGCCTGGAGGGGGATGAGAGTGGGCTCAACAGACACGGCCGCGCAACCGGCGGCCGTTACCACATCCGCGCCGGTGCGGGCGCTGACCGGCTGGGTGCTGGTCGATTGGGCGCTGCAGCCCTTCTATACGCTGGTGCTGACGTTCCTGTTCGCGCCGTACTTCACGACCGCGGTTGCCAGCGATCCGGTCCACGGCCAAGCCATGTGGGGCTACGCCGCTGCGATCGCCGGCATCCTCATTGCCATAGGCAGTCCATTGCTCGGCGCAATGGCCGACGGACGCGGCCGCCGCAAGCCCTGGGTCGCGCTGTTCGCAGCGATCATGGCTGGCGGCATGGTGATGCTATGGCTGGCGGAGCCGGGCGCGGACACGACCACCATCGTGCTGATCTTGGCGGTGTTCATCGCCGCGACTGCCGCTGCCGAATTCGCCACCGTATTCTCTAACGCCATCATGCCGACGCTGGTGCCGCCCTCGCGGCTGGGCCGGCTGTCCGGAATCGGCTGGGCGGTCGGCTATGCCGGCGGGCTTGTCAGTCTGGCGCTGATGGCCGGACTTCTGGTTGCCAATCCGGCGACGGGTAAAACGCTGCTCGGTCTCGAACCACTGCTGACGCTCGATCTTGTCGCACGCGAAGGCGACCGGCTGGTCGGACCGTTTTCGGCGCTATGGCTGATCGTTTTCATCCTGCCCTTCTTCCTGTTCGTGCCGGACAAGCCTGCCGCCGCGCCCGGTCAGCCGCATGGCTCGCCCGTGCGGGAACTTTTCGCTACCCTGCGCGGCTTGACGAAACAGCGCGATATGCTGTTGTTTCTGATCGCCCGCGCGCTCTACACTGACGGGCTGTCGGCAATCTTCGTGTTCGGTGGCATCTACGGAACCGCCGTGTTCGGCTGGCAGGCGTTCGAGCGTGGCATCTTCGGCATCGTTCTCATAAGCGTCGGCATCATCGGCGCGCTGCTCGGTGGCGCACTGGACGACCGGATCGGCGCCAAACGCGTCGTGATCGGATCGCTGCTGCTGCTGGCCATCGGATCGATCGGCATCCTTTCGGTCGCGCCGGGACTGGTGCTGTTCACGTTTCCGGTCGAAGCCAAGGCCGCCGGATCGCAGCCGTTCTCCAGTAGCGGCGAGCTAGTATTCCTCGTCTTTGCCGCCATCGTCGCGATCGCCGCCGCACCCAATCAGGCCGCCAGCCGCACGCTGCTTGCCCGCCTTGCACCGCCCGAGCGTATGACCCAGTATTTCGGGCTGTTCGCCTTTTCCGGCAAAGTCACCGCGTTCCTCGCGCCCTTGTCAGTCGCTGCCGTCACCACGCTGACCGGCAGCCAGCGCGCCGGCATGGCCAGCATCCTGTTTTTCCTGGTCGTCGGCCTGCTGCTGATGCTGCCGGTTCGCGAGAAACGCTCGACCGACACCTGACGCGCGATCGAGAGCCTATGACGCCGAACCCGATTTCGGGCGCTCGGCGACCATGAACCATTCAGTCCGGCCTGCCAGCGGATCGTGCCAGACCCGCTGCCAGCGGAACCCGGCGCGCTCGTATGCGCGCACGGCCGCCTCGTTCTCAATCGCAGCAAATACGCACACGGCGATCGCCAGGGTCGATTGAAAGACCTCGTCCTTCAGCAGTCCCAGCGCGGCCTCGCCAGCCCCCTTGCCGCGATAGCGTTCGGCGCCGATGAACACGTTGAGATCCCACGTCCCCGGCGCCATGTCGTCGGGCAGCGTATCGCCCCACAGCGTCGCGTCCACAGCATGGGCGTAGCCGATCGGCTGGCCGTCCGCCTCGATGATGCGACAGATGGCGAGCGCACTACCCAGCGCCATCAGCACCTCGGCCTGGGTGCTGGCCTGCGGACCCCACCATTTCTGAATGTCCGGCCGCGCCAGCCAGGCGCGAATACGCGCCCAGTCGTCCGCCAGTGTCGCGGGTCTCAGCCGTACATCTGATCGATGATCCGGCTCGGACATCGCGGTCGCTAGTGCCGGAAGTGGCGAGCGCCGGTAAACACCATGGCCAAGCCCCGCTCGTCGGCTGCCCTGATCACCTCGTCGTCGCGCAGCGATCCGCCCGGCTGGATCACCGCCGTCGCACCCGCTTCAGCCGCCGCCAGAAGGCCGTCGGCGAACGGGAAGAACGCGTCGGAGGCGACCACCGAATCCTTAGCCAGCGAGTCCGTGAGACCTGCGGCCGTGGCCGCCTCTTTGGACTTCCAGGATGCGATGCAGGCCGCATCGACGCGGCTCATCTGGCCAGCACCGATACCGACGGTCGCCCCGTCCTTGGCATAGACGATGGTGTTCGACTTGACGTGCTTGGCGACGCGGAACGCGAACTTAAGATCTTCCATTTCGCGCGGCGTCGGCGACCGCTTGGTCACGACCTTGAGTTCCAGGTCATCGACGCTGAGCGCATCGCGCGACTGCACAAGGAAACCGCCAGCGAGCGAGCGGAACGTCACGCCGGCGCCGCGTGGATCTGGCAATCCGCCGGTGGTCAGCAGCCGCAGGTTCTTCTTGGCGGCAAAGATTTCAGCGGCTTCGGGCGTCACCTCCGGCGCAATGACGACCTCCGTGAACAGCTTGGTGATCTCGCGCGCCGCTTCGAGATCAATCGGTCGATTGACGGCGATGATGCCGCCGAACGCGCTCACCGGATCGCAACGCAGCGCTGCGCGGTAAGCTTTAACCAGCGACGATGCACGCGCCACGCCGCTCGGATTGGCATGTTTGATAATGGCCACCGCGGCGCACTGTTCTGGATCGAATTCGGCCACCAGTTCGAACGCGGCGTCGGTGTCGTTGAGGTTGTTGTAAGAGAGCTCCTTGCCCTGATGCTGCGCGGCCGTCGCAACGCCCGGCCGCCGATCCGGAGAACGATAGAACGCAGCCCACTGATGCGGGTTTTCGCCGTAACGCAGGCGATCCGCAAGGCGGCCGCCGAAGGTTCGCCACGTCGGCGCGGTTTCGCCCGTGTCACGCGCGAACCAGTTGCTGATCGCCGCGTCATAGGCTGCCGTGCGGGCAAAGGCTTTCGCGGCGAGCTGCGTGCGCAGGTCCAGTGTCGTCGCACCGCCGTTGTTGCGCATCTCCTCGATCACGCGCGCATAGTCATCGACGTCGACCAGTACGGTAACGCTGGCGTGGTTCTTGGCGGCGGCGCGGATCATAGCCGGACCGCCGATATCGATATTGTCGATGCACGCCGCGCGATTGGCGCCTCGCGCCACGGCTGCCTCGAACGGGTACAGATTCACCACCAGCAGGTCGATCTGGCCGATACCATGCTCGGCTGCCGCGCGCTCATGATCAGGCGCACCACGCACCGCCAGCAATCCACCATGCACCTTCGGATGCAACGTCTTGAGGCGCCCTTCCATCGTCTCCGGGAAGCCGGTGTAATCGGCAACATCGATGACCGGCAGACCTGCCTTGCGCAGCAATTCGGCCGTTCCGCCGGTCGACAGCAGTTCGACGCCGCCCTCGTGCAAATGCCTCGCCAGCGGCTCGAGGCCTGACTTGTCTGACACCGACAGAAGCGCACGACGAATGACGGGATTGCTCATCAGAAGCCTCTCAAGGACCTGCGGCACGGCCGCTCATGCCTTGCGCGTAGCACACCTTGTCCCGGCCATCAAAACGACAGAATGGCTAAGTGCGGCGCTGAAGCTGCCATTGCACGACCGTTTCACCGCAGCAGGCACCGCGGAGCACGATTTGGAAGGCGCGACGGGGCCCGGAGCGATCGGCGCAATGCGCGCTATCTTCCACTGTGAGTTGCGCCCCCTCGGCTGAGAGCTCCCAGCGCCCGCCCCCGAGAAGCGCGATTTCGGCTGCCGTTCCCTTCGCATTGAGATTGCAGGCGACATCCGGATGCAAATGGAAGTGGATCGCGAACGGCATATCGACAGGCAATCGCAACTGTCCTTTCGGCGGGCCGAGCGTATCGACGCCCGACAGCATCGCGCCGCTGGCATCCAGAACCAGCCGCCGTCGGTGAACAAGCCCCTGCTTGCGCAGGTAGCCATCATGATGCGCATCGAGCGCAACGGCGTTGTCTGCGAGCGTCTCGATATGACCGCCGGCGTTCTGGGGAAAGCGGATCGGCGGCGCGCCGACGAGGCTTTCCAGCAGATCGTGGCGCACCAGCCGCGAAGATGATTTTCCGGCCACGCACAGTGTGTTGTGACTGGCAGTGGCCCGCGCGGCCGCGCGCCAGTCCTGGTCAGCCGGCGCGGGTGCACCGCAATTGACGAACATCGGCCATTTGCCCGCACTCATCTCGAACGACAGGCAGCCGGCGTGCGCTTGCCCCGCAAGTTCCAGCGACGGCGGCGGGCCGACATCGGCAATGACAATGACGTCACCGCGCTGCAGGCGAGCGTATCCGGTATTTGGCGCATGCGCAGGCAATGTCACCGGCATATCGCCGTAAGCCAGCACGGTGGCCAAGGCATCGACATTGGGCGCACCCATGCCATTGAAACGCGCAAGACAGCCGTCACCCAGACGCATCATGCGCAGGTGCGGCAGCATGCGGTCGATGGCGGCATGCAGGGCCGAGGGTGCTGCGCGATCGCGCACTGCGAAG
>JAEZBZ010000066.1 GCA_023412745.1 Pseudomonadota bacterium
TTCCGCCGGTGACCAGTTCTTTGAGTACCGTTACCTACGCGGAAGGAAAGGGCATCCTTTCATCCACGACGGAGATCCTGGAAGACCTGCGCAACGGACGCATGGTCATTCTGGTCGATGCCGAGGATCGCGAGAACGAGGGCGACCTCATCATCCCCGCGCAGATGGCGACGCCGGATGCCATCAACTTCATGGCCAAGCATGGTCGCGGCCTGATCTGCCTGTCGCTGACGGCAGGGCGCGCCCGTGAGCTGCGGCTGGAGTCAATGGTGCGCTCCAACAATTCGCGCACCGGCACGGCTTTCACCGTTTCCATCGAAGCGCGCGAGGGCATTACCACAGGCATTTCGGCGCATGATCGCGCCCGCACCATCGCCACCGCAATCGATCCGACCAAGGATCACGCCGACATCGTCTCGCCGGGCCATGTCTTCCCGCTGGTTGCGCGCGAAGGCGGCGTCCTGGTCCGTGGTGGCCATACAGAGGCGTCAATCGATCTGGCCAGGCTGGCAGGGTTGTATCCCGCTGCCGTGATCTGCGAGATCATGAACGACGACGGCACTATGGCGCGGATGCCGGACTTGGTGCCCTTCGCGCAGCGCCATGGCCTGAAGATCGGCACCATCGAGGATCTGATTTCCTTCCGCGTGCGCAACGACCGTATCGTCAAGCCGGTCGCGCGGCAGAAGGTGGACAGCGCTTTCGGCGGCGGTTTCGACATGCACGTGTACGAGACGACGGTCGAGCCGATGGAGCACATCGCGCTGGTCAAGGGTGACCTGTCTCAGCCAGGCCCGGTGCTGGTCCGCGTGCACGCCGTCAACATGCTGTCGGATATGCTTGGCATCGGCGCCGCTGCGGAAGCGACGCAGGATTCGCTGATCGCGCAGTCCATGCGTGCAATCGAGCGCGAAGGCCGTGGCGTATTGGTGCTGATCCGCGATCTCAGGCCGGATTCGGTATCCAAGTGGATCGGCCGTCGCTCGGCTTTGGCTCCGCGCAAGCCGGACGGCCACGAGGGCCGCATGGTCGAGATCGGTGTCGGCGCGCAGATCCTGCGCGATCTGGGGGTCAGCGACATGATCCTGCTGACCAACTCGCCGTCGTCGGTCTATGTCGGCCTTGAGGCATTCGGCCTGAAAATCGTTGAACAACGCAGGATTGAGTAGGTTAAGCATGGCCGGACGCGCACCTCGACGATCAGCCGTCGGGCCTAAGAGCCTGGGCGCAGACGATCGGATTCTGATCATCGAAGGTCGGTACTACGAGACGATCGCCAATGAGCTGCTCGGTGGCGCGCTGGCCGAACTGGCGGAGCTGGGTGTCGGACACGACGTCATTACCGTGCCGGGTGCGCTTGAGATTCCACAGGTGTTGGCGCAGGCGGCCGAAGCGAACCTGATTTCGCCGGTGAAGCGCGCAAAGTATTGCGGCGTCGTCGTGCTGGGCTGCGTCATTCGCGGCGAGACCTCGCACTATGACATCGTCTGCAACAACGCCAATCATTGGCTCATGGAGATCGCCATCGACGAGGGCATCCCCGTCGGCAACGCCATCCTGACGGTCGATACCGAGGCGCAGGCGATGGCGCGCGCCGAGGGTGGCCGCGATGGCAAGGGTGGCGATGCCGTGCGCGCGTGCGCGCGCGTGATCGAAATTGCGCGTGGCTTCCGGAGCCAATCGGAATGAAGCCCAGTGCACGAGCTCTCGGCAAAAACGCCCGCACTGCGGCCCGCATTGCTGCCGTCCAGGGCCTTTACCAGATGGATTTGGCGCAAACCGATCTCAATGCGGTGATCGGCGAGTTCTGCGGCCTGCGCTTCAAGCAGGCTGAGCCTGAGGACGCCATTGCCGGCGCTGATGCGACGTTCTTCGCCGAACTGCTGCAGGGTGTGGTGCGCCGCCAGCGTGATATAGACCCGATCGTCGACGAACAGCTCGCCACCGGATGGCGCCTGGGCCGTGTGGATTCGATCCTGCGCGCCATCCTGCGTGCCGGCGTATTCGAACTTCTGGAGCGCACGGACGTTCCGGTTCGCGTGGTGATCAACGAATATATCGACATCGCTCACGCCTTCTTCGCCGAAGACGAGCCGAAGGTCGTCAACGGCATTCTCGACAAGCTGGCGCGTCGGCTGCGCAGCAGTGAAATCGCCGAACGGCAGGGCGGTCGTAAAACCGAATAGGCGGGGCGCGGGCATCATGCTGGACCAGCAGCGCATGTCGGGCGAGGACGATTTCATCCAAGCCTATTTTGCGCCGCTGGCCGCGGGGCATCAGGGATCGTTCGGTCTCAACGACGACTGCGCCGCGCTGACGCCGGAGCCCGGTCACGACATCATCCTGAAGACCGACGCCATCGCGGAAGGCGTGCACTTCCTGCCCGGAGACGCGCCCGATGACATCGCATGGAAGGCGGTGGCCGTGAACGTGTCGGATCTCGCGGCTAAGGCCGCGCGCCCGCTAGGCTATTTGATGTCGCTGGCTTTTCCGCAAATGCCCGACCGCGCCTGGATGGCGAAGTTTGCCGACGGCCTGCGGCTGGCACAGGACAGCTTCGGCATCTCGCTGATGGGCGGCGATACCGACCGGCGGCCGAATGCGCCGATGTCCATCTCGATCATGGTGCTCGGTAGCGTACCGACAGGACGCATGGTGCGGCGGGCCACGGCCCAGGCCGGCGATGTCATCTACGTGTCGGGCACGCTGGGGGATTCCGCGCTGGGGCTGCGGCTGCGCACCGGCGCAATTGCGGCGGATGCTGTCAGCGCCAGCGAACGACAGGCGCTGGAACAACGCTATTTGCGCCCCGAACCGCGCGTGCGGCTGCGGACCGCTCTGCTGGATCACGCGCGCGCCGCGATGGACCTGTCGGACGGTCTGGCAAAGGATCTCGGGCGCATGTGCCGGACTTCGGGCGTTGGCGCTGAGATCGAAGCCAGCCGCCTGCCGCTGTCCGCATCAGCGCGCGCCGTTTTAGCCGGGCGACCGGATCTGCAGCTTCTGCCGCTCAACGGTGGCGATGACTACGAAATCCTGGCGGCCATCGCACCCGACCAAGCCGGTGCCTTTGAAACGGCCGCGAATCTGGCCGGGATACCCGTGACGGCGATTGGCAGATTCACCCTCGGCACCGAGGTCACAGTGACCGGCAGCGACGGCCAGAAGCTCGATCTTCCCGTTTCCGGGTATGATCACTTCTAAGTCTGCCTCCAGTCAGGCGCTTGACTGTGTGACGTATGCACCTTGTTGCAGTGCATCATGACGCCGAATGCAAAGTCCGGTTGTGATCGTGTTGCAACTGTTGAGGTCTTGCGGCATGGTCCCCGCGCGCGTTTGTCACACAGTCTTACCAGCGGGCGCAGGCACAGCGAGCGGATAGTCCGATAGCTGGCGTTGCGGCGTCCACACTCCGGCACTGAAGGGGAATTATTCCGATGAATAACCTGCTTTGGGTGATCATCGCCTGCGGGGCGGCTTCAATCGTCTACGCCGTCATCACCATCCAGTCGGTCATGAGTGCCGACGCGGGCAACGAAAAGATGCAATCCATCGCAGGCGCGATCCGCGAAGGTGCGTCTGCCTACCTCAATCGCCAGTACACCACGATCGGTATTGTCGGCGTTGTGATCTTCGTCGTGGCGTGGCTGTTGCTCGGCGCGCTGACGGCTTTCGGCTTCGCGATCGGCGCGGTCCTGTCGGGATTGGCCGGCTATATCGGCATGAACGTCTCCGTTCGCGCCAACGTGCGCACGGCGCAGGCCGCGACGCAGTCGCTTGCCGGCGGCCTGGACATTGCGTTCAAGGCCGGTGCGGTGACCGGCATGCTGGTCGCCGGTCTCGCGCTGCTGGGCGTGGCGGTCTACTACTTCTTCCTTGTCGCCGGACTTGGCTACAACACCGCAGACCGCGTCGTCATCGATTCGCTGGTGGCGCTGGGCTTTGGCGCCTCGCTGATTTCGATCTTCGCACGTCTCGGCGGCGGCATCTTCACCAAGGGGGCTGACGTCGGCGGCGACCTCGTCGGCAAGGTAGAGGCCGGCATTCCGGAAGACGATCCGCGCAACCCGGCAACGATTGCCGACAACGTTGGCGACAACGTCGGCGACTGCGCCGGCATGGCGGCCGACTTGTTCGAGACCTATGCGGTGACCGTAGTCGCCACCATGGTTCTCGCGGCGATCTTCTTCCTCGGCCAAGCCAACCTGAACAATCTGATGATCTACCCGCTGGCCATCGGCGCCGCGTGCCTGATCACGTCCATCGCGGGCACCTACTTCGTCCGCCTGGGCGCCAACAACTCGATCATGGGCGCGCTGTATCGCGGTTTCATCGCCTCAGCCGTTCTTTCGATTGGCAGCTTGTTCGTCGCCACCCATTACGTGCTTGGCACGTGGGGCGTGGTGGGCACAGCGCAGGGCCAGGAAATCACCGGCATGCAGCTGTTTCTGTGCGGCATCGCCGGCCTCGCGGTGACCGGTCTCATCGTCTGGATCACCGAATACTACACGGGCATCGGTTTCCGGCCGGTTCGCTCGATTTCGCAGTCCTCGGTGACTGGCCACGGCACTAACGTCATCCAGGGCCTGGCCGTTTCGCTTGAAGCCACGGCGCTGCCGACCATCGTCATCGTTGCCGGGATCATCGTCACCTACAACCTCGCCGGCCTGTTCGGCACGGCGATTGCCACGACGACGATGCTGGGGCTCGCCGGTATGGTGGTTGCGCTCGATGCGTTCGGCCCGGTCACGGACAACGCAGGCGGCATCGCCGAAATGGCTGGCCTGCCGAAGGAAGTGCGCCGCTCGACCGACGCGCTCGACGCGGTTGGTAACACGACCAAGGCAGTCACCAAGGGCTACGCGATCGGTTCGGCCGGTCTCGGTGCACTGGTGTTGTTCGCGGCCTATAGCTACGACCTGCAATACTTCATCGCGGAAGCCAACAAATCCGGCTCGACGAGCTACCAATACTTCCAGGGCGTACAGCCGGACTTCTCGCTGGCGAATCCCTATGTGGTAGTCGGCCTGCTGATCGGCGGCCTCATCCCGTTCCTGTTCGGCGGCATGGCCATGACGGCCGTCGGTCGTGCGGGCAGCGCGATCGTTGAGGAAGTCCGCCGCCAGTTCAAAGCCAAGCCCGGTATCATGAAGGGTACTGAGCGTCCTGACTACGCCGCCGCAGTCGACCTTCTGACCAGGGCAGCGATCAAGGAAATGGTGGTGCCGTCGCTGCTGCCGGTGCTGTCACCGCCGATCCTGTTCATCATCATCTACTTTGTCGCCGGAGGCGGCGCGGCGGGCAAGAGCGCTGCCTTCTCGGCCGTCGGCGCCATGCTGCTCGGCGTTATCGTGACCGGCCTGTTCGTTGCCATCTCGATGACCTCGGGCGGTGGCGCATGGGACAACGCCAAGAAGTCCTTCGAGGATGGTTTCGTCGACAAGGACGGCGTCAAGCACCTCAAGGGCTCCGAAGCGCACAAGGCGTCGGTGACGGGTGATACGGTCGGTGATCCCTACAAGGATACGGCTGGTCCGGCGGTCAACCCGGCAATCAAGATCACCAACATCGTGGCGCTGCTGCTGCTCGCGGTGCTGGCGCATTGACGCCCGATTGCTCGACGATCCTGATTGAGAAAGGCCCCGTATCGCGGGGCCTTTCTTGTTTGGGGCGAGTATTCCGCGCGGGACAGCGAAGACCGCTCGGACGCGCGATTGGTCCACACACCGCCTCGGGGGATGGGAGCGGAGCGGCCGCACAGGCCTTTGGCGGGGTGATCACGTTGGAATAACGTGGTCGCCCCGCTTGCTATTTGCAGGTCGTTTGGATTGCCGCGAGGTACGCGCGGCTCAGTCGCCGAACAGCGAACCGCCCGTCTTGCCAAGGTTGCGGAAGATCTGCTTGAACAGACCGTCTTCCTTCGGGTTGGCCGGCGGCGTGGAACGACTGATGAAGTCGAACACCTTGCCGTCCTTCAGGCCGTATTCCGCGACGCGCTCGACGCTACCGGTCTGCGTGAAGTAGACGGCAACGATCCGGCGATCGATCTCCTTCGGCGCCATGAACGCGGTCTGAGAGGTCGTGTTCGAGATGTAGTAGAAGGCTTGACCGGTCCCAACCGACGAGGTGGTTGTTGGCGTTCCTAGGCTCAGGCGAACGTGTTCCTTGCTCATACCGGGCTGGATCTGCTGCAGGTCCGTTTCCTGGAAGTGATGACCATGCTTGGTCACAGTCGATCCACAGCCCGCCAGCAGTCCTGCCAGCAGAAGCGCGGCCAACGTGCCCTTGCACCGCTGCGACCATTGCCCTGATGCGCTTGCCTTCAACCGGTCTGCTCCGTAAGCGTTGGTTCCCAGACGCATGTTTTCCCAAGCTCCGGGAATCATCTTGTCTTCCCCCTTGTGCCCGCTTATCCGCAGGCACACCCATTTGCAACGCGGAGCAGCAACTTATGCATCGGTCACAGATTTTACACCCCAAAAGGCGCGATTTCTGATGCTTTCCTGGTGGAGAAAGCGCAGCCCAGCCGGGCGGACGGCAACAGAGCTTTATGGCTCGATCGTGGCGGCTGCGCGTCGCGAGGTCTTCTATGTCCGCGATGGTGTCCCCGACACACCAGACGGGCGCTTCGCGCTGCTGATCGTGCACATGTTCCTCGCAATGGAGCGGTTGCGTGCGGAGGGCGAGGCGGGCCAAAAGCTCAGCCGTGCCCTGGTCGAGGCGTTCGTGTCTGACATGGACGATTCGATGCGCGAGATGGGCGTTGGCGATCTGTCGGTGCCTAAGAAGGTGAAGAAGGCGGCAGGCGCTCTCTACGATTGTGTTGCGGCTTACCGGGCAGCCATCGAAACCGGTGAGCTGACGAACGCTTTGCGCGCAACAGTTCTGCCCGGAGACGCCGCGCCTGCCGCGGAAGCGGTCGCTTCCTATATGAAGCACGCTCCAGCGGCACTTGCGGCCCAGCCGGCGGAGGAGATACTGACTGGCCGCATCGCATTCCCTGAGCCGTGATCCCTGAGAGGAGGCTTGCCGGTGTCCACTCATCTCGATTGGCGTCACAGCGTTACCGACATTCCCGAACACGGGCTGACCATGAAGCGCAGCGCGGATGGCGAGCTTCGCGCGTTCGTCGCGGCTGAACTCGACATCATGGGCTGCAGCCGCCTTGAGGCCCGTTACGAGATCAACTCATTGGGACATGGCAGTTATTTGCTGACCGGCCGCCTCAATGCGGAGGTCACCCAAGCCTGCGTGATCACGCTGGAGCCCATTGAAGAGCGTATCGATGAGCCGTTCGAGGTCGAGTTTCGTCCTGGCGAAACGCTGACTGTCGAGTTCGACGCCATGGAAACCCGTGACATCGAACCGCTTATCGACGGTCTCATTCCGGTCGGCCGCATTGTTTATGAACAACTCGCGTCCGCCCTGAACCCTTACCCGCGCAAGGAAGGCGCCGAGCATCAGCCGCTTGCCGGGGAGCCGGAAACACCTGAAGCCCGGGGCAATCCGTTCGCGATCCTCAAGAATCTGAAGCCGAAGAACTGAGCGCGCAAGCCGCAGGATCTTCGGTAATCAGTCATGGACAGTGGTGCATGGGGGACGCACTTTCCCGTAACCGGGGGGGCGACCAAGAATTCCGTTGTCTAGGATCGCTAAATCGCTATCTTCCGGGGTCGTCCACAGGTGCGCTTTTGCCGAACTACCGGACAAGCAGCGCCATCATCTCGAACAGGATCGGTGATCCAGGCCAAGTCATGCCCGCGCAGCGAATCATAGCGCTCGATGCCATGGGTGGTGATCATGGGCCGGAGGTCATCGTGCCTGGTGCCGCCCTGGCACTGGTGCGCCATCCCAACATCCAGTTTCTGTTGTGCGGCGATGAAGCCGCCATTTCCCCTGTTCTCGCATCGCATCCGGAACTGGCTGCGAAATCGCGTATTGTGCACACGACCACGGTCGTGAAGTCCGACGAGAAGCCGAGTCAGGCGTTGCGCCGTGGCAAGGGGACCAGCATGTGGCTGGCGCTTGAAGCCGTGCAGAAGGGCGAGGCGGAAGCCGCTGTTTCCGCAGGCAACACCGGCGCGCTGATGGCGATGGCCAAGCTTGTGCTGCGCCCGATCGCGGGCATCGAGCGTCCCGCGATCGCAGCGTTGTGGCCGACCGTCACGAGCGAATGCATCGTGCTCGACGTTGGCGCAAACATTGGCGCCTCGGCACGCCAGCTCTGCGACTATGCGTTGATGGGTGCGGCGATGTCGCGGGCGCTCTACCAGATCGAGCGGCCATCCGTTGGTCTGCTCAACGTCGGCGTGGAAGAGATCAAGGGCATGGACGAAGTGCGTCAGGCCCATGCCTGGCTCAAGGAAACCAAGGACCTGCCGGTCGACTATCGCGGGTTCGTCGAGGGCAACCAGATCGGCCAGGGCGTGGTCGATGTCGTCGTCGTCGAAGGCTTTGCCGGCAACATCGCTTTGAAAACCGCCGAGGGCACGGCCCGCCAGATCGCCCAGTATATCCGTGCCGCCATGACCCGCACATTGCTGTCGCGGATGGGCGCGCTGTTGGCGCGCGGCGGCTTTATGGTATTGAAAGAAAAGATGGATCCACGTCGTGTCAATGGCGGCACGTTCCTAGGTCTCAACGGCATTGCGATCAAGAGCCACGGGGGCACGGACGCACTCGGCTTTGCGAGCGCGGTCGATCTCGGCTACGACATGGCTGAGAGTGGGCTTGTGGCCCGTCTGACCGCTGATTTGCAGTCTTTCCACGGCAAGCTTGAAGCGGCCGTTAGTCAGTAATGCGGTGCGTCACCGTACTCCGGAGGGATTGCCCTTCGGATGCGGATCTCCCTGCAGACAGGCTTACCCTGTCGCAGCCGCAACAAGAGTAGGGGGAAACCTTGGCTGTCATTCGATCTGTGATCCGCGGCGTTGGGGCCTATCTGCCCAAGCGCGTTCTGACGAATGCCGAGCTGTCCCAGATGGTCGACACCAGCGACGACTGGATTCGCGAGCGCACCGGCATCAGCGCCCGCCATATCGCTCCCGACGGTGAGCTGACCTCGGATCTGGCCATCGCCGCGGCAAAGCAAGCGCTCGTGCGAGCAAATGTCGACCCTGTCGAAATCGACCTGGTCATCTGCGCCACCGCCACTCCGGACCGCACTTTTCCAGCCACAGCGACGCGGATTCAGGCCGGCCTTGGCATCAGTAAGGGCGCGGCCTTCGACCTGCAAGCAGTGTGCTCTGGCTTCGTCTATGCCATGACGACGGCCGACAACTTCCTGAAATGCGGCCAGTTCAAGCGCGCTCTGGTGATTGGCGCAGAGACCTTCTCGCGCATTCTCGATTGGTCGGATCGCACCCCCAGCGTGCTGTACGGCGACGGCGCCGGTGCTGTCGTGCTCGAGGCTCAGCCGCAGCATGGCACGCGCGACGACCGCGGCATCCTCGCGACACGCATCCGCTCCGATGGGCGTTTCGAGGAACTGCTGTATGTCGATGGCGGCCCCGGCTCAACCCGTACCACCGGCCACCTGCGCATGAACGGCCGCGAAGTTTTCCGCCATGCCGTCCAGAAGATCTCGGGCGTCATCGAGGAAACGCTGGTGATGACCGGCTATGCGGCCGACGAGATCGACCTCTACGTTCCCCATCAAGCCAATGCGCGCATTCTCGACGGCATCGCCAAAAAGCTCGGCGTTTCGCCAGACAAGATCGTCGTGACGCTGGGGCAGCAGGGCAACACCTCGGCAGCTTCTATTCCTTTGGCATTGAATCATGCCTACGAGCAGCACAAGCTGAAGGAAGGTAATCTGGTGCTCATGGAGGCCATGGGCGGCGGTTTTACATGGGGCGCCGTGCTGGCGCGCTGGTAAACTTTGGTCGCAGTAAGGCACGCCGCCGCCGCGCGCGGCTGCAGCATTCGTGTTGGATGTCGTTAAAATACCCATTCAAAATCAGCTGCTTGCGCAACTTGCTGATTGACCGTGAACGTTCGTATGGCTAGCATCCTTTCGGGAAAAGTGGCGAAGGGGAGGCGTATGTCATGGGCGGTAAGACACTGACCCGGGCGGATTTGGCCGAGGCGGTTGTCCAT
>JAEZBZ010000063.1 GCA_023412745.1 Pseudomonadota bacterium
GGTATGCCGAAGCCGCGGTTCACGACGATCGCCCAGACATCCATCAAGGCCGTCGCGCCGATGCCGATCAGCACCGCCGGCAACACGATATCGAACATTCAAATTCCCCCCGAGCGCAATCGCTGTATCGCCGCTCCAAGCGAAGCAGCTTCGCCTGTCTACACCGTCCGATCGCGCAGGGGAAAGAGTGAGAAGCCCAGTCGAATGCGCTGCGGCGCAGCGATCGCAATGCAGCACGTTAATCGCTCGACCGGGTCGCTTGAGCCTTTTCGTCGTCCGTATCGCTAAACCATTTGGTTTCAACCCATCCCAAGAGGAACAGGATAATGAGTGCGAACACCGTGGCCGCGGCAGCGATGAAGTAATAGCCGATACCGCAAGCTACACCGATCGCTCCGGCAAGCCAGATCGCGGACCCGGTGGTTACGCCTTTCACGTCGCCTCTGGACTGGATGATCGTTCCCGCCGCGATGAACGCTACGCCGGCGGTCACCGCTTCGATGATGCGAATGGGATCAGCGGTGACGTTGCGCGACCCCGCATTGCTCAGCGCATCCAGATGCAGTTCGATCGTGATCATCGTGAATAATGCGGCGGCAAGCGCGACGAGCATGTGCGTCCGCAAGCCGGCCGGGCGCCGCTTGAATTCGCGATCCAAACCGATGAGACCGCCCAGCACCATTGCCGCCAGCAGTCTCATGACTACGGCCCATTCCGGAAGCACGGTGAAGACGCCATTGCCGGCCATTAGGGATTACCCGCATCTGAAGCGTGGGCAGAAACGTAGCTTTCAACGCGTCAAATGGCTGGACGTTCCGCCGTGCCTTTTCAGGATCGGGTGCTAGCGACCGGCTCGCGGCGCTCCTGCGTCTCACGCCACCCAATGTAGAGCCCGGCGCTGATGATGATGGTGGCGCCGAGCCAGGTGCCCCAGTCCGGCATCGTGCCCCACAGCAGATACCCCAGGATCACGGATCCAACCATCTGCCAGTACATGAACGGCGCGACCACGTTTGCCGGCGCAAACGTCATCGCCTTAGCCACGCAATAGTGGCCAAGTGCGCCGAGAACACCCAGCGCGCATAGCAGCCCCAGGTCCATCCATGTGTCGACGGGCCGCCACGAGAAACCGACGACCGCCGACATCACGATAGTTCCAACCAGCGCGCTGTAGATGACCGAAGTCTCCGGCCTGTCGTGCCCGGCCACGCGGCGCGTAAAGATCTGGTACAGCGCATAGCACGTCGCGTTGCCGAGGATGAGCAGCGATGCCCAATGGAACACGTCACTGCCGGGCCGGATAACGATCAATACGCCCGCAAACGCGACAAGAACCGACAGCAGACGCGGCAGCGATATGCGCTCACCCAGGATCGGCCAGGCCAGCACCACCACGACGAACGGCGCCAGGAAACTGATCGACGCCGCCTGCGCCAACTGCAGATGTGGCACGCCGATGAAGAACATCAGTGTCGCCATCAGCAACAGGATCGATCGCGCGATCTGTGACTTGAGCTGTGTCGTGACGAGAATGCGCCAGCCGTACTGCGGCGCGAACATCGCGAGCACGAAGACGAGATGGCCGGCCGTGCGTGCCCATACGAGCTGCTCGGCGGGATACCTGGCACTCAACACCTGCACCAGACCGTTCATCACGGGAAACAGCGTGCTGGCCATGCACATGTAAAGAATGCCGACCAGTGGTCGATGCGTCAGGACCTGAGTTGCGGCTGGCGGCATGAGCTGGCGACAATCGTGGGATGGCGGAACATTGGCGGGCGGCGTACAAGCCCCAACTCTTGAAGGGTGCCGCCCGAGGGGTCAATGGCAAGCCATGCAGCGATCGGTGGTCTGCCACGTTTTTTGACAAGTTGATGCATAACCCATCACACCGACGGAGGCCGCCTTGACGTCGGCGCAGAGCCGCACCGCAAAAATAGGACCTCAAAATCCTCGGCGGAATGGTTTAGATGGGCCAGGGAGATGCCGCGCCCCTCGCGGTCGGATGGTGAATGCAAAAAGCAAATATTCCCGAGGCTGAACCTCAGCCGACCAATCGCATCAAGGCGATCGTTCTCACGATCATCGCGGTTTCGTGCTTCGCTCTACTCGATGGCACGGCAAAGTATTTGGTTTCGATCGAGCAATTGCCGGTCACCCAGGTCGTCTGGCTCCGCTTCCTCAGCCAGATCGTCGTGGTCATTGCGGTTGTTGGCGCCATCAGAATCCCACGCATGATCAAAACGCAGCGCTTGGGTCACCAACTGGCGCGCGGACTGCTGATGCTGTCGGCAACGGCGTTCAACATGGTGGCGCTGCGTTATCTGCGCCTCGACCAGACCACCACGATCTTGTTCCTTTCCCCGCTCGTCGTCGCCTTGCTGGCCGGACCGTTTCTCGGCGAATGGGTCGGCTGGCGCCGGTTGATCGCCATCTTGATCGGCTTCAGCGGCATCCTGATCGCCATTAGGCCTGGCTTTGCCGAATTCCACCCCGCGTTCATCCTGTCGCTCGGCTGTATGCTGTCCTATTCCGGCCTGATCCTGCTGACCCGGTATCTCGGCGCCCACGACTCGTCGGAAAGCACGCTCTTCTATTCGATGATGCTTGGCGCTGTCGTCGTGGCACCATTCGCGCTGATGGACTGGGTATCGCCGGACGGTGTGTGGGCCTGGATCGCGCTGTGCTCGATGGGGATTTCGGCAGCGGTGGGACACTATCTTTTCATCGTCGCCCATCGCATGGCGGCAACCGCAGTTCTGGCGCCGTTCCTTTACGTGCAACTCGTCTCCGTTACAGCGTTCGGCTTCGTCATGTTCGGCGACCTGCCCGATCGCTGGACGATCCTAGGCTCAGCGATCATCGTTGCGTCCGGCATTTATCTGGTGCATCGCGAGCATACGTCGCGACCGTCGGTGCAGCAGCCACCGGCGTGAGGTCAAGGGTTAAGCCGAACGTCAAGTCGGAAACGGCAGGGATACGCAGCTCAGGTCGGCGGCGCCACGCCGCTACTGCCCAGGCGCAGCACCAGACCATCCTCGGCGGCCAGGATGTTGGGATCGCTGACCTCGCCTAACCGCGAGAGCATCTCAGGTCCCATGTGCGTCAGCATGATGTGCCGCGCCGCGAGCTCCGGCAGGTGCGCGGCAATCGTTTTCCAGCTCATGTGGAAGCCGATGTCGGTGTCGTAGCCAAAGCAATCGACGATCATCAAGTCGGCGCCGCGCGCGCAGGGCACCAGATTGTCGACCCATTCGGTATCGCCGGAGAAGCCGAGGCTGCGTCCTTCGCCGTCAAGGCGAACGGCAAAAGCCTGCGCGCCGGAGGGGTGATTGACCTGATACGGCGTGACGCGGACGGCGCCGAGCTCGATCGGCACCTGGCTAGCGAACTCCCGGAAATCCAGAGGAAAGCGATACTGGGTCGCCGCCATGCCCGGGAACAGCGCTTCAGACGCCGCATACAAACGCTCGCGCAGCCCAGCTGGCCCCGCGATGACGAGCGGCGCGGTGCGGTTGCTGACGTAGTTGGCATGCATCAACCACCACACCAGCCCGCTGAAATGGTCGCCATGAAGATGGGTAATCAGGATCGTTTCGATGGCATTGGGATCGATGCCGAGGCGGTTAATGCCGGTCATCGTGGTGGCGCCGCAGTCCATCAGGATCTGCCCGCGCGAGGTTTCGAGAAGGAAGCTCGTTTGAAGCCGCCCGCCGGAACCGAACGCATCACCGCAACCAACGACGGTCAGGCGCCACGTCGCCGTTTCAGTAGGGCGCAGGGGTGGCAATTGTTGAAAGGTTGCCGCGCTCGCCGGCGCCGCCACTCCGATCTGCGAATCGCGACGGCCCAAAAGGGATTTCAAGAAGCTCTGTGCCACGTCTGATCACCCACGCCGCGACATGCTTTGCGGGCATGCCCCGACACCGACTATCGCCGGCCTTCGCTTTTGCGTTCAACCGGTTGATTTCCGCCCAATCACACCGCTGTCCATTTGCGGATATTGGCCAGGCCTCGCGCCCCTCTTCAGAACGAAATAGTCTTTTGCGACCTTTGTCGAGGCACTGGCTGTTCCCTGCGTGACTCCCTGCCCGCGAAAAACCGCTTCGGTTAACGCAGCACGAGCACCGGGACGTGGCTATGAACCAGGACTTTCTGCGTTTCGCTGCCAATCAACTTGGCCGACATACCGGAGCGTCCATGCGACGCCATGGCGATGACGTCGCAGCCGCGCGCCTTGGCTGTCTCGAGGATACCCTGCCATGGATGCTCGGATTCGACACGGACCGTTTCGCAATCCACGCCGGCCTTGGCGGCCTGCTCCTTGACCCAGGAGAAATGTGCCTCGATCTCCTGCGTGATGCGCGCGCGGATATCATCCGGCAGCGCGGTCAAATCCAGCCCCATGAAAACCAGGTTTACCGGCTTGCCCGAAACGCGCAGCACGGAGACGCGCACGCCGAGTTGCTTGGCAACGTCAAACGCCTGCACGATCGCCTGCTTGGAAAGTTCCGTCCCATCGGTTGGCACGAGCATGTGCTGATACACGAGAAACCCCTCTTGATTTGGACCCGCTCGGGCACTTGGCTTCATGCACCGGGCAGCCCGCTGGACGCGTTCGGGTTCACCTTACCACGGCATAACGGACCGATGGGATTTCACCCTGATCTTGATCAACGGATTGACTGCCGGCCGGTTCACTCAAATCCGGGTGGCGGCACGAACGCCTGGAATGTCTGCTCCAGCAAACGGGCCAAGCCGATCGTGGTGCGATCGCCGTACTGCGGCCCGATGATTTGTACGCCTACCGGCAGCCCCTCGCGCGTGAACCCGGCTGGCGCGACCGTCGACGGCAGATAGGCCACGCCAGAATAGCCAGCCCAGAAAAGCTGATCAGTGGTCGGCACGCGCTTGCCATTGACGGTGATCCTGCGTTCGTGCCGGTCGCCCGCGTGATCGTGCGGAAAAGCGGCACTGGCAGCCGCCGGACAGATCAGCACGTCCCAGTCACGGAAGAACGCCGCCCACGCCAGCCGCATAAGGTGGCGGCTATTGTTGTATCTCAGCCAGTCGCGATGCGGCATGACGTTGGCGCGCGTCATGCGAGCCAGATAGCTTTCGTCATCGGGCGCCAGATCGCGCGCGAGTTTTTGGTTGATCATCAGCATCGCATCGCTCTGCCGGCCCGACGTCGCCCCGCGCAGGAGCGCGATGTAGACGCGATTGGCTTCCGCCGTCTCGATGGCCGGACGTGCGGTGAAGCTGATCTTGGCGCCTACCTTGGCGAGATGCTCGGCCACCGCCGTGATCCGCTCCTGCACCGCATCATCGACCTCCGCGCAATCGTCGTTGAGCATCACCGCAACCCTAAAATCCCGGGCCTCACTGTGGCGCGGCGGCGGCAACTCCAGCCGCCATCCCGACCCATCGATGTCGTCAGGCCCTGCCATGATCGATAGTCCGAGATCGAGATCCTCGGCACTGCGCGCCATCGGTCCGACAACGGAGATATCGTTCTGTGCCACGATGCCCGGCATCGCCTGTCCGCGCGGCGGGCAGATGCCCCAGGTCGGCTTATGGCCGAACACGCCGCAATAGTGCGCCGGATTGCGGATCGACGCGCCGATATCGCTACCCGCCTCCAACCCAGTCAGCCCCGCCGCCAACGCCGCCGCGGATCCACCCGAGGAGCCCCCCGGCGACAGCGCGACATCCCAAGGGTTGTTGGTGGTGCCGTATATCGCGTTGAAGCTCTGCCAATCGGCGAGATACAGGGGCACGTTGGTCTTGCCGAACAGGATCGCGCCCGCATCCAGGAAGCGATCGACAGCGATGGCGTTGCGCGACGGCAGGTTATCCTTCAGCGCCGGCACGCCCCATGTGGACGGCATGCCGACGACGTCGAAGCTTTCCTTGATGGTCATCGGCACGCCATGCAGCGGCCCCCAGGTTTCGCCCTTGGCCAGCGCGTCATCGGCACGCTGGGCGCGGACACGGGCCTCCGGAATAGCCGTCGCGATGATGGCGTTGAGGCGCGGGTTGTGGCGTTCCACGCGCGCCAGGAACAGTTCGAGAAGTTCCTCGGCGCTGATGGTCTTTCGCTGGATCTCGGCCGCAAGCTGACCGGCGGATCGGAATGGCAGATCGAGCATCGCAAGCTCTCCTGGCTATCGCGGACTCATGATCGGACGCTCTCACCCTATGAGCAAGACTGCATGCGTCGCGCTTCGTGCGCGTTTCCATTGTGCGAAATCGGCTGTCGCGCGGGAACGCCTCAACCACCGACACGTTGCATCACCACAATCCAGTGCCAACAACGTGAGTGACGGAGATGGCCAAGCAGACAAAACCCCAGAAGAAAACAGTCAAACGCATCATGCACGAATACAAGCACGGCGAGTTGGAAAGC
>JAEZBZ010000065.1 GCA_023412745.1 Pseudomonadota bacterium
TCCACCATCGAGCACACCGTGCGCATCCGCACGGGCGAGACCGACGACAGCGCGCTCTAAGGGCGTCGACCGTCAGGGGCACCACCAAACATCAGCAGCAAAATCGTAGCTTAGCCAAGGAAGGGACATTCCAACATGACGCTGCGAAATCTCATGCGCGTGGCCACGAGCGCCGCAGTGCTATCGGCACTCTCCACGGTGCCCGCGCTGGCACAGGCAGCACCGGAGCCGCCGCCATCACTCAACTCCGGCGATACGGCCTGGATGCTCACTTCGACCGTCCTCGTGCTCATGATGACGATCCCCGGCCTGGCCCTGTTCTATGGCGGCATGGTGCGCAAGAAGAACGTGCTTGCCACTGTCATGCAGAGCTTCGCAGCGGCATGCTTGATGAGCGTCCTTTGGATGATCATCGGATACTCGATCGCGTTCGGCGATGGCGGCACGTTGAACGCCTACGTCGGCGGTCTCGACAAGATGTTCCTGTCGCACATGACCAAGGAAGGCCTGCAGGGCACGATCCCCGAGTCGGTGTTCATGACCTTCCAGATGACCTTCGCAATCATTACGCCAGCGCTCATCTGCGGCGCGGTGGCGGACCGTATGAAGTTCTCCAGCCTGCTCGCCTTCCTGACGCTGTGGATGCTGCTGATTTACGCGCCGATCTGCCACTGGGTCTGGGGCGGCGGCTTCCTCGGCTCCGACGGCGTTCTCGACTTCGCCGGCGGCACCGTGGTTCACATCAACTCGGGCGTGGCCGGTCTGGTCGCTGCCATCGTCCTTGGCCGTCGCGAAGGCTACGGCCAGGAGAACATGGCGCCGCACAACCTTGTCCTGACCGTCATCGGCGCATCGCTGCTGTGGGTTGGCTGGTTCGGCTTTAACGCCGGCTCGGCTGCTGCCGCCAACGAAGGCGCGGGCATGGCGATGGCCGTCACGCAGATCGCTGCCGCGGCGGCGGGCCTTGCCTGGATGTTCATCGAGTGGATCGTGCACAAGAAGCCGAGCGTGCTCGGCATCGCGTCGGGTGCGGTCGCTGGTCTGGTTGCCATCACGCCGGCCGCTGGCTTCGTCGCTCCGATGGGCGGCCTGCTGATCGGTCTGGCCGCGGGCTTCTTCTGTTTCATCTTCTCCACGATGATCAAGCGAGCCCTCGGCTATGACGACAGCCTCGATGTGTTCGGCATCCACGGCATCGGCGGCATCGTCGGCGCGCTGCTGACGGGTGTGTTCGCGGTCGAAGCGATTGGTGGCACCGCGGGTCTGCTGGAAGGCAACCCGGGTCAGGTATGGACGCAGTTCTACGGCATCATCGCCACGATCATCTACTGCGCCGTCGGCACCTTCGTGATCCTGATGGTGGTGAAGATGTTCTTCGGCCTGCGCGTCGACAAGAGCACGGAAATCGAAGGTCTCGATGTCCGTCTGCACGGCGAGGTCGTTCAGTAAGACGCGGGCGGGGCGCGATCCCCGCCTGTTCTTTTCCCTAGCACGCAGTCCTCCCAGGACGTGCTGTCGACTGGGCCCGGGGCTACCGCTTCGGGCCCATTTTTCATGGGCGTCAGACTTATGCGGGCTGCGGCCGTCGCGGGAATGGCTCGACCAGCACCGTGGTTCCCGGTCTCAGCGATGCGACCAGCCGCACCAGATGGCGGCGCTTCAACGCGATGCATCCGGCGGTCGGCGTATACCCGGGACGCGCCATGTGCATGAAGATCGCGCTGCCCCCGCCTTGCACGCGTGGCCGTGCATTGTGATCGAATACGATGACAAGATCATACAGATGGTCGTCACGCCACATATGCTCGGCGCTCGCCGGATAGGGATGCGTGACATGACGATTGTAGTTTCGGTCGCCGACAGCATCGCACCATCCGTCGTCGCCGCGGATCGGCGTCAGCGGAATGGCAGTCAGCGGACGTCGCAATCGATCGCTGCGATAGTATCCCCGGACCACGACGAGCTTGCCGATCGGCGTTGCCCAATCCCCCTCGCGCTTCAGCGCGATACGACCGGATCGTCCCAATGCGCACGGCAAGCGCAATCCGCCCACTGTCAGCCATCCCTTGCTCGCCCCCATCGAAAGGGCGGACACGCGCAATCGCCGGGCGATCACAGAAGGTTTTGTGGGCTTCTCGCTGCGCCGGATGGTCCGGGTCCTAGACACTGTTTCGATTACCTTTCCGGTGATAGATTGCGGCTCTCATTCTCGCATTCTGGAGCATGACTGCATGAGTACGGCGCGCAAGATTCTCATCGTCGACGACGACGAGGACCTTCGTGAATCTCTTCGCGAGCAGCTAGCCCTGCACGATGAGTTCGAGATAGTGACCGCAAGCACGGCGGGCGACGGCATCGATCTGGCCAAGGTGGATCACCTCGATCTACTGATCCTGGACGTCGGGCTGCCGGACATGGACGGCCGCGAGGCCTGCAAGGTGCTGCGCAAAAACGGCTTCAAATCCCCCATTATCATGCTTACGGGCAACGACTCCGATGCCGACATGATCCTTGGCCTCGATGCTGGTGCCAACGACTATGTCACCAAGCCGTTCAAGTTCGCTGTGCTGCTGGCCAGGATCCGCGCGCAGTTGCGCCAGCATGAGCAGAGCGAAGACGCTGTATTCACGATCGGCAATTATACCTTCAAGCCCGCCTCCAAGCTGCTTCTCGACGAGAAGGGCGCCAAGATCCGCCTCACGGAAAAGGAAGCCTCGATCCTGAAGTTCCTCTATCGCGCGGGCGAGAAAGTGGTGACCCGGGATGTGCTGCTGCACGAGGTATGGGGCTATAACGCCGGCGTCACTACCCACACGCTGGAAACGCATATCTACCGGCTGCGTCAGAAGATCGAGAAAGACCCCTCCAATGCCGAGCTGCTGGTGACTGAAACCGGCGGCTACAAACTCGTGCCCTGAGCCGGGCGGCCACTGCCGGCATTCCCGCACGATTTCTGCTCGCCCCGCAATTTTCTAGTATTGCGTGTATTAACTCCAGGCGCGGCGCGGCAGATTCGACACGCGAAGGAGCTGTTATCCAGTGGCTTGCGCGAGATCACTAGACCGCGGGAACCGAATCGTCTGTTTTGTGTGCGGGGGACATGCAGATAAAACAACCTTAGATCGCACCCCTACCTTTTGGGGGCCGCACCATGTCCTTGGAAATGCTGCTAGAGCCGTTGCGCCGCGTGGCGTTGTTTCAGGGGCTGAACCACGCTCAAATCGCCGAGATCGGCAAAACAACCGAGCGCGTGATGTTCCGGGCCGGCGATACCATCATTCAGGAAAACAAGCCCGGCGATGCGGCTTATTTGATCGTGGCAGGCGATGCTGCGCGGACCAGCGGACCGACCAACTTGGATGCGATCGCCGTCGGCACGCTGATCGGCGAAATGGCCATGTTGGTCGAAACCACCTACGGCTCGACCGTGGTCTGCCGCGGCCCGGTCAAGGTTCTCAAGCTGACGCGAGAAAATCTGCTTGAGCTGATGCGCAAGGATCTCTCGCTCGCGGATCATCTCGTCAACGTCCTGTCCAGCCGGCTACGTTCGCTGGCCGACGACCTTAAGAAGGTCGACCAGGCCTTGACGGAGTCCGATGCCGCAGCGCGCGTCAGCGTTCCCGGGATTCCGGTGCCAGCGGCCCTTGCCGCCCTCGAAATGCACCAATAGAAGCACAACCGGCGCGATGTTTTTTCCGCCGACGCGTACCAACGCGCGACCAATCGTGCGCCGTGGCATCATGAGTGTGGGCGGAAATAGAAAAGCGCCCAACTCCGGGGGGAGGAGTTGGGCGCAAGAGCGCTATCAGCGCTTGGCGTCGGGAGGGACTCCGGCGCCGCAGACGGTATCTTCGGCTAGACGGGGGGCACTACCGATACAGGGTGATACCGCCTGTCGGTTTCTACTTAATCTCAAGCCCACCAACTTCAATAGACCTACCTGCATGAGTTCACGAAAAAGTGAACAGCATCCGGTCGGTTTTCAACAGCTTTGGATTGCTTGCTGGCGAACAAGCAACAGGCAGCTTACTGCTGGAGCTTCTTCAAGGTGAGCGATTCCCGCTTGAACAGACCGGCGTCGATTTCGTCGGATTTGACGAGATTTGACAGCTCAACCCGGGTTTCCAGACCCTGCGCATCGACCGTCACCCACTCCTTGAGGTCGAGTGCAGGCGATTTGGTCATAAACAGCGTGATCCGGCCCGGGGCATCCGGGTCCTTATCCTGCATGGTGAGGATGATGAGGTCATCGGACTCGTGAACCTCGTAAATATTCGCGTCCCGCAACAGGTTTACGTCTTTCCGCAACAGCAACCGGAAAGGTGTGTTGTCCAGCTCATACACGTCCTCACTGTTCAGATCGTGATCCTGGATCGCCAGCCAGCGGCCGTCTGAAATGATCACTTTCTTACTGGGCGAGGCATAGTCGAAACGGAAACGGCCGGGCTTCTTGACGTAGAACCGGCCGCGAACCTGCTTCTTGTCAGGTTCCGTCTGCAGGAAAACCCCTTTGAGATTATCGAGTTGATTGAAATAGCCGGTCACGGAATTGACGGCTGCCGTCTGCTGGTCGCTCATGACTGGCGCCGCCGCTGCTTCCGGCTTGACCGTGCCAGCCCATCCCGGGTTGGGCGCCGCAGCCGGGGCAGGCTGTTGCTGGGCGAAGCTCGGACCGGCTAGCAGGCCAATGGCCACTGCCGTCGCAATCTTTGCAATCGCCCGCATTCCAATCTCCCCGATCCGTCTCTCGAATCACATGCCTTACGCTCGATTGTCGCAACATTGAGACGAGAGCGGGGCAATGTCTGCACCCAGGCGTCAGCGGTGCACAGACTGTTACAGGGAAGCTGGGCCAAATTCCGTCAGTCGGCGTCGTCGTGCTCGGGCATCCGCGACATAAGGATCTCGCGTTTGCCGGTCGCGTTCGCGGGGCCGACGATCCGCTCATCCTCCATCCGCTCCATCAGGCTCGCTGCCCGATTGTAGCCGATCGACAAGCGGCGCTGCAGATAGCTGGTCGACGCTTTCCGATCCCTGAGGATGATGGCGACCGCCTTGTCGTACAGGTCGGCGTCGGCACCCTTGCCGCTGCCCCCTGGGCCGCCATGGCCCCCGAGGTCTTCGGCATCCATCTCGACGTCCGTGACGCCATCGACGTAGTTCGGCTCACCCTGCTGACGCAGGAACTGGGCGATGCTGTCGACTTCCTCGTCCGAAACGAAGGGTCCATGCACACGCACCACCTGACCGGAGCCGGCAGAGAACAGCATATCGCCCTGACCGAGAAGCTGCTCGGCACCCTGTTCGTTGAGAATGGTGCGGCTATCGACCTTCGACGTCACCTTGAAGCTGATGCGCGTCGGGAAGTTGGCC
>JAEZBZ010000152.1 GCA_023412745.1 Pseudomonadota bacterium
GGCCAACCCTTGCCGGATCACGAGACGGCGAGCGGCGGATCGGTCAGCCAACGGTGAGACGGGCCGACCGCGGCAATGCGCTGGACGGCACGAGGCGGGTTGTCGAGCGTCACGTCCTCGAACGCGACAGGGGTCAGCCGGGGTGCGACAGCCGTCAGCAGCTCCCCAGGCCGCAATAGAAAATCCGAGTTGGACGGACGACCGTAGCGGGCATTGCCGATGCTGAAGGTCTCATAGATCAGCAGGCCGTCATCGGCGACGACGGCAGCGATGTCGGGCAGGATCGGGCGCCATAGATAGTTGGTGACGATCACGCCTGCGAACGCCCGGCCAGCGAGCGGGAAGGGTTGCCCGGCTTCGAGATCTGCCTCGATCAGCGTGATGCCGGGCTCTCCCGCCAGGTCCGCGACGCCCGCCAATGCGCGATCGATGCCGACCGCCGGGTGTCCCTGCGCACGCGCCAGCCGCAGGTGGCGTCCCTTGCCGCACGCGACATCCAGCACGGTGCCGCCCTCAGCAACGCCGGGCAGAAAGCGCGTAACCCACGGTGATGCTGGTTGAGGACTGCCGTCCGGCATCGATGCTCCCGATTGTATTCCGCCTTCGCTCCATCCTATATGGGGGCATGGCGAACAGCGACACCATCCACTTCCGCAAGATGAACGGTCTCGGCAACGAGATTGTCATGGTCGATTTGCGTGGCAGCGGGCGGGTCCTGACCGATGCCGAGGCGCGCGCGATTGCGTCTAACCCCAGGTCGCATTTCGATCAGCTGATGGTGCTGCACGATGCCAAGACCGCCGGCACCGAAGCATTCGTGCGGATCTACAACACGGATGGATCGGCGGCGGGCGCGTGCGGCAACGGTACACGCTGCATCGGCTTGGTGGTGGCCGAGCAAATCGGCCGCGGCAACCTGAAGTTTGAGACCGGCGGCGGCATTCTCGATGTCGTCGTTGAGAGCGCCGACAGCATCACGGTCGATATGGGCGAGCCTCGGTTCTGCTGGGCGGACATTCCGCTGGCTGAACCGTTCCAGGACACGCGCAAGATCGAGCTGCAGATCGGTCCGATCGATCAGCCGGTGCTGCATTCGCCGTCGATTGTAAATGTCGGCAATCCGCACGCGATCTTCTGGGTGGAAGACGTGGCGGCTTACGATCTGGGACGGCTCGGGCCTCTGCTCGAAAATCATCCGATTTTTCCGGAGCGGGCCAATATCTCGCTGGCGACGGTCACTTCGCCCTCCAGCCTGACCTTGCGCACCTGGGAGCGTGGCGCCGGTCTGACGCGCGCCTGCGGTTCGGCCGCTTGCGCGGCGGCGGTGTCTGCGGCGCGCACGGGCCGGACCGGTCGAACGGTCGCGGTGACGCTGCCGGGTGGCGTCCTGCATATTGAATGGACCGCTGGCAACCGCATCCTGATGCGTGGGCCGGTCGAATTCGAATATGAAGGGCAACTGGACCTGCCGCTCGCCATGAAAGCGACGGCATAGTGGGCGATCACTCTACCCAAGGGTGCTTTTACCGCTTACATCAGCTTTGCGCTAATCTTCCGATTTCGCGCGGACTTGGCACGGCTCGACATGGTGCATCATGGGGTTGTGGGTAGGTTTGCTCCCTATGAATTTTTGATTGTTTGCGATGTCTGAGCCAACTGTCATAACCCTGGGCTGCCGGCTGAACGCGTATGAGTCTGAACTTATGCGCCAGCACGCGTCCGCGGCCGGGCTCGAGAACGCGGTCATCGTCAACACCTGCGCGGTGACGGCCGAAGCGGTGCGCCAGGCCAAGCAGACGATCCGTAAGCTCCGCCGCGAGCGGCCGGACGCCAAGGTCATCGTCACTGGATGCGCCGCGCAGGTCGAACCCGAACTGTTCGCCGCGATGGCCGAGGTCGATCATGTGATCGGCAACGGCGAAAAGGTGAAGGCCGGTACCTTCCAGGGGCTTAGCCTTGCGGCGGCCGAACGGGTGCAGGTCAACGACATCATGAGCGTGCGCGAGAACGCGCCGCATCTGATCGACGGCTTCGGCACCCGCGCCCGCGCCTACGTGCAGGTACAAAACGGCTGCGACCACCGCTGTACGTTCTGCATCATTCCCTACGGTCGCGGGCCATCACGGTCGGTGGCGGCAGGCGAGGTCGTCGCCCAGATCCGACGGCTGGTGGAAGCTGGCTATCGAGAGGCGGTGCTGACCGGCGTAGACATCACCTCCTACGGTCGCGATCTGCCGGGGGAGATGTCACTTGGCCGTCTCGTACGCCAGATATTGAAGCACGTGCCCGAGCTGGATCGGCTGCGGGTGTCGTCGATCGATCAGGTTGAAGCGGATAAGTACTTGCTGGATGCCATCGCGGAAGAGCCTCGCCTGATGCCGCATCTGCATCTGTCGCTACAGGCCGGGGATGATCTCATCCTGAAGCGCATGAAGCGCCGGCATCTGCGCGCCGAGGCCATCGCCTTCTGCGAGCAGGCGCGCAGGTTGCGTCCCGACATCGCGTTCGGCGCGGACTTGATCGCCGGCTTTCCGACTGAGACCGAAGAACATTTCGCGCAGACGCTGCGTCTCGTCGAGGAATGCGGGCTGGTCTATCTGCACGTTTTCCCGTTTTCGCCACGCAAAGGCACGCCGGCGGCGCGCATGCCGCAGGTCAACGGTACGGCGATTAAGGCGCGCGCGGCGCGCCTGCGCCATCTCGGCGATCATGTGCTGGCCCGCTTTCTGGAGCAGCAGCGCGGCAGCGAGGTCGAAGTCCTGATGGAGCGCGACGATCTGGGCCGCACGCCGCAGTTCGCCGAGATCCGGTTGCCGCAAGGTGAACCGTCCGGCGCCATGCTGCGCGCGCGCGTGTCCGGCAGCGATGGCACGCGCCTGTCGGGTGAAGTGATGACGGGCGAGGTCGCAGCATGAGCAGTCAACCGAAGAAGACCGGACTGTTCGGGCGGCTGTTCGGCCGTGGCGAACAGCCCGCCGTCGAGAATCCGGCCGAGGAAGCCGAAGTCGTCCAGCGGGAGGATGCCGGCGTATCGGAGCCAGCCGTCGACGACGTGACGCGGGAGCCAACGGCCGTCGAGCCACTTTCTGACGAGGCAGCGTTTGCATCGTCTGAAATGCCAGTCGAGCCGCCAGTCGAGATTTTGGAAGCCGAGGAGCCTGCGCCGACCCCGGCTCCCGCCGCTGCCGCATCTGGCGGAGGTTGGTTTTCGCGGCTGAAGGCCGGTCTGACCAAGACCTCCAACAAGCTCACGGACGGCATCACCAGCGTTTTCGCCAAGCGCAAGCTCGATCCCGAGACGCTGGAAGAGCTGGAAGATCTGCTGATCCAGGCCGACCTCGGCGTCGATACGGCAGCCCGGATCTCCGATGCCTTGGCCAAGGGACGCTACGACAAGGGCATTTCGCCGGAGGACGTGCGCGGGGTTCTCGCCACCGAGATCGCGAAGGTTCTTGAGCCCGTCGCCCGGCCGCTGGAGCTGGACCCGGTCAACAAGCCGCACGTCATCATGATGGTCGGCGTCAACGGCACGGGCAAGACCACGACCATCGGCAAGCTGGCAGCCAACTATGCGCGCTCCGGCAAGAAGGTGATGATGGCGGCTGGCGATACCTTCCGCGCGGCAGCCATCGACCAGCTCAAGGTGTGGGGTGAACGGTCCGGTTCGACTGTAATGGCCCGCGATGTCGGGGCGGATTCGGCGGGACTGGTCTTCGATGCATTGACGGAAGCGAAGCAGCAGGGCTGCGATGTTCTGCTGATCGATACGGCTGGCCGCCTGCAGAACAAGCAAGGTCTGATGGACGAGCTTAGCAAGGTTTTGCGCGTGCTGAAAAAGGTCGATCCGGACGCTCCGCATGACACCTTGCTGGTGCTGGATGCGACGACAGGTCAGAACGCGCTCGATCAGGTTCAGGTATTCAAGGATACGGCCGGCGTGACCGGCCTGGTGATGACGAAGCTCGATGGCACGGCGCGTGGCGGCATCCTGGTCGCCATCGCGGCGAAGTTCGGACTACCAATACACGCCATCGGTGTTGGCGAAGGAATCGACGACCTGCAGGCATTCGACGCGGCCGATTTTGCCAAGGCAATCGCCGTTGACTAGGTTTTTGCCATATTTGAGTACAAGAATAGAAGGCGGGAGGACCAAAGCGAACCGATGAGTGTGTGGAGGCGCATTTACCCATTTAACGCCGAGCAGACCGTGAACATCCTCAGCGAGTTCGGGCCGCTTGTGACGATGTTCGTCGTCAATGCCGCTTATGGCATCAGCGCCGGCACCTGGGCCCTGATCGTGACGACGGCTTTGGCCATGATCGTCATGCGGGGCGTACTTGGCCGTCTGCCGGTGTTTCCACTCATCGCCAGTTCCGTGACGATCACCTTCGGATTCCTGACGCTCGTCACCGGTGACCCGATGTGGGTGCAGATCAAGGTGACCATCTTCAATATGATGTTCGCCCTGTTCCTGTTCGGCGGCCTCTATATGGGGCGGAACTTCTTCAAGTATGTGTTCGAGAAGACCTTCCATTACACCCAGGTGGGCTGCGACAGGTTTACGTTCAGCTTTGCCTGGTGCATTGTATTCACGGCAATTTTGAATGAAATTGTGCGGCTCAGCTT
>JAEZBZ010000195.1 GCA_023412745.1 Pseudomonadota bacterium
TGCCTCGTGCTGACCTACCTGCTGTGCCGCAGCCTGATCGCATCGCGGTTTGGCCGCGTGTTTCGTGGCGCGCGCGAAAACCCGGCACGCATGGCGGCGATCGGTTTCAACGTCACCCGCTACCAGCACGTCGCTTACGTGATCGCCGGAATGCTGGCCGGCCTGTCGGGCTTCCTGCTGGCTAACGCGACCGAGTTCGTCAGCCCGGCCTATATGTCCTGGCAGCGGTCGGGCGAGCTGCTCATCATGATCATCTTCGGCGGCATCGGCACGCTGAATGGCGCCATCATCGGCGCGGCCGCATTCCTGCTGCTGGAGGAATGGCTGGCCGGCATCACCGAACACTGGAAGGTCATCTTCGGCCCGATCCTGGTGCTGATCGCCGTCTTCGCGCGCGGCGGTCTGCTCGGCACCGTCGACCGCATCCGGCGAGGGTTCGCTCGTGACTGACGCCGTGCTACGGATTGCGGGACTGCGCAAGAGCTTCGGCGGTCTGCTGGTCACCGACGACGTCGCACTCGACGTGCGCGTCGGCGAACTGCATGCCATCATCGGGCCGAATGGCGCCGGCAAGACAACACTGATCAACCAGATCTCCGGCGCGCTTGCCCCGGATGCCGGCCGCATTCTGTTCGATGGTCACGACGTCACCGGTTTGCCGGTGCATGCGCGCGCCACGTTGGGCTTGACGCGCACCTTCCAGATCACATCGGTGTTGCCGGGTTTCTCGGCGTTGGAGAACGTCGCGCTGGCCGTGCAGGCGCATTCCGGATCGAGCTTCCGTCTGTTCGGGCGCGCCGCCGAGGAAGACGCTTTGAACCAGCCCGCGATGGCGGCGCTCGGCGAAGTCGGGCTGGCCGAGCGCGCGCATATTGCCGCCGGCCTGCTGTCTCACGGCGAGAAGCGGGCGCTGGAGCTCGCCATTTCGATCGCGACGGCGCCGAAGCTGATGCTGCTCGACGAGCCCATGGCCGGGACGGGCCACGAGGAGAGCGAGCGCCTCGTCGAAGTGCTGCGCCGGTTGAAAGGGCGGTATCCGATCCTGCTGGTCGAGCACGACATGGCCGCGGTGTTTGCGCTGGCCGACCGCATCTCGGTACTGATCTACGGCAGGATCCTGGCCAGCGGCGCGCCGGACGAGGTGCGCGCCAATCCGCTGGTGGTCGAGGCGTATCTCGGCGACGAGATGGAGTGAGGCATGCTGAGCGTCTCACATCTTCAGGCCGGCTATGGCGCCACCCAGGTGCTGCTCGATATTTCGTTCACGGTCGGCGGCGGCGAGATCGTCACGCTGCTCGGCCGCAACGGCATGGGCAAGACCACGACGATAAAAACGTTGATGGGCTTGCTACCAGCCCGCGGCGGCGCCGCGACGTTCGAGGGCGTGCCACTGATCGGCATGCAGCCTTATAAGGTCGCGCAGTGCGGTCTCGGCCTTGTGCCGGAAGGCCGGCAGGTGTTGCCGACGCTGACGGTGGAGGAAAACCTGATTGCGACGTCAGCCGCGCGATTTGGCGCGCCGCGCTGGACGCTCGACAGCATCTTCACGTTTTTCCCGCGCCTAGCCGAACGCCGCACGCACATGGGCAACCAGTTGTCCGGCGGCGAGCAGCAGATGCTGGCGATCGGGCGCGCATTGATGACAAATCCCAAGCTGCTGATCCTGGACGAAGCGACGGAGGGACTGGCGCCGCTGATCCGCGCTGAGGTGTGGAATTGCCTCGCCAGGCTCAAGGCCCAAGGGCAGGCGATCCTGCTGGTTGACAAGCACTTGAAGGCGATGACGCGGATCGCCGATCGTCATGTCGTGATCGAGAAGGGCCGTACTGTGTGGAGCGGAACGTCACAGGATCTTGCGGCGGACAGCACGGTCGTGCAGCGCTATCTGCAGGTTTGAACGGATTTGGGGCCGCTACGCAGGCTGCCCCGGATATCGCAGAAGGTGAACGCGACCATGTTTCTCTGGCACATCGGCTTGTTTCTGTTGCCGGTCATGATCTGGATCATCGCGGCGATGATATTCTGAGGGTACGTCCAGGGCCTCTGCATGCCGAACGTCAACATCGCTCTCAAGCCTCATGACTGAAACGCGACAGCAGCGCAGGCAACGTGATCGCGCCTTGGCGAAGGCCGGTGAAGCGGCGCTGCGCCGCGGTGTTCCGCGCAGCGCAAATCTCACCGATCTGGCCGGACTGACGTTCGTTTTGACGCGCGCCCTGGACGACGGTGATACAGCCAGTTCGGCAGCCGAATGCGCCGCGCTGGCGCATAAATCCTATGAGGCCTCCGTGCGCGCGGACATCGCGCGGGAGCCGATCGCCTGCGGCAAGGGATGCGCGTACTGCTGCTATGCCACGGTCATGGCAACGGCGCCCGAAGTGTTCCGAATCGCCAGTCAAATCAAATTGAGCCCGGACGAACTCGCAGCGTTCAAGGCACGCGCGTCGACGACCGCCAATCTGAACCCCGCGCAGCGCTTTGGAAAAAAGCTGCCCTGCGCTTTTCTCGCTGAAAAAGCCTGTTCAGCTTACGAGGCGCGTCCGCTGGCGTGCCGTCGCGTAACTTCATTCGCCCTCGCTCCATGCATCGAGGAGTTCGAGGGCCAGGACGGTGATATCCTGGTTCCGCAAAAGCGCATTGCGCACGCGGCCAACGCGCAGGCTTTGTTGATGGCTGCCCTCAAGAGTCGCGGGCGACCCACCCGTGTGTACGAGCTTTCAGCAGCCGTTCTTGCCGTAATCGACAATGCCGGCGCGGAAAGCCAGTGGCGCGCGGGCGAGGATGTTTTCGAGGGTGTTCTGTCGGAGGAGGAGCGCGCGCCGGAATTGAAGGCAAAGATTGATCGCCTCGCATCCGCATTGATACTTGAGTTACGGTGCGAGCCTGCGATCGTTTGCACGTGATGCAGGCGTCACGATCTGAAGCAGCGATGATATCGCAGACGCAGACGCAGACGCAGGCGTGCGAGAAGTGCGCCAAGAGCATGTAGCGGCTTTTCCTGAGGGTTTGCAGTGATTCTGCAAGCGACTGCGCCGCGCGATACGCGCTTTGAACGAAAAACCGCCGGGAACCGATCGACCTAGCCGGGCGTTGGTCAGGAAATCAGAAGGAGGATTAAATGCCAATCGTTCTGTGGTTTCTTGGCGTGCCGCTCAGCGTCATCATCCTGCTCGCGCTATTCGGCGCATTCTAACCATTGCGCGGTCATCGCGCGGCGCGCGACGACCTCAAACTTCAGCGCGCAGTTCCAGCCCTCGTCACGTGACGGGGGCTGTTTGCATGCACGGTAGAAAAGGGGATGACGCGCCTCGATCAGCAGGCAGCTTCGCGATACGCCGGCCGCATGCTCGTCATCCCCGTCGGATCAGCCGCGCAGCGGCGCCGCGCCAAGCGGCGCTCGCGACGCCGCATCAGACCTGAGCCTCAAGGCGCGAACAGGCCACGCGGCCGATGGTGCATCCCGCACGCCTCAAAATTACGCGGCAATCTCAGAATGTTGGTGGCTGGGGCGCCAGGACTCGAACCTGGGAATGGCGGAATCAAAATCCGCTGCCTTACCACTTGGCTACGCCCCATGAAGCAGGGCACCCAATACGCTGGATTCACGGGGCGCGCAAGGTGCTGATACGGTCGGGAAAGAGGAGGAACACGCCGACGACATCGGTCACGGAGCCAGGGTTTTCTGTACTGATTTAAGGACCTCGTCGGAAATGGCGTGCCCTTTGGTGGCCCGGGCCAGTACCACCGCGCCGACGAGCATCGAAAGTGTCGATAGTGCTTCTTCGCGCTGCGACCTTTGCGTGCGCACGGACATGATGCCAGCGACGCGGTCGACCAGCTGGGACAGCCCGGCAGCGAAGCTCGCGCGCACAGGGCCGCTGAAATGGCTACGCACCAGATCAGTGGCGAGTGCGGCAGCAGCGCATCCGGTTCCCGCCGCGTCGCGATGCGGCCGGCTCGCATAGCGCGTGACGAAGTCGCGACGCATCGCGCTTTTGTCGGAGCCGTGTTTGGCGAGACGATTTTCCAGCCGCTCACGTCCTTGATCGAAGGCGTGCGTGCAGGCTTCGGCCGCCAGCGCTTCCTTCGAGGAGAAATGGCCGTAAAAGGCACCATGGGTCAGTCCGGCTTTCGCCATCACGCGTGGCAGACTGACGCCATCGATCCCGTGTTCGCGAAACAGCACGGAGGCGGCGGCAAGGATGTTCATGCGATGTTGATCGGCCTGCTTCCGTGTTACACGCGGCATGTCGAGTTCTCCGTCCTGAAATGCGGCTTGGCCACGGCAAAGCGCAGTCTGCAGTGTCCCGACTGGCTCCTTTCTGCAGCAGATACGCGTGCCGTTGTCTGATTTAGATCAATGCCCGTAATCAATAGCTGGACGTTGGGATTGGATCGATCTTTGGCGGAAAATCAGTCGCCAAGGCGTGTCATTGTGAATGTCCCCGCGCACTTGAAGTTCTTCAGGGAATTGAAGAACACATAGTCGCCCTTACCTTCGTTGGCGCTCAATTGGCCTGTATAGGAAAGCTGTCCGGGTACGTCAGCCTGACCGCGATAGACAAATTTTCCGGTGGAGCTGACAGAGCCTTCGCCCCGGCGTGTAATCATTTTGCCGTTGCGTATTCCGGTTTCGATCTGCTGCGTTTTCTTCGCGCAGTTCGGTGACAGGCGGACCAATCGCCAACGGCCGTCGAAAGGCGCAGCCCTGACAGAAGCCGGTTCCGGCGGGCTGGACTGCTGCGGTTGCCGCACGATAGTTGCTGGTGGAGGCGCTGCCTGGGCAGTCTGGGTATCCGCTTTGCGAGGCCCCTGCGAAAAGAAGATCCGTGAGGTCAACGCAGAGTGTTCCCAAGGCACCTGTTTTCCGGCCGTATCCGTCATGACGTCGTTGCGGACGCGAATGAGGATGCCAGACAGGTCTTCTCCAGGAGCATGCATGTGCTTCAGCAGCGCCTTAGCAAACGGCGAATTCCGTCCCGTGCCGTCGAGAGCGACGTTGCCCGGTTGAGTTGAAAAGCTGATCAGCGTTCCGCGCCCAGATTCGACGGACGCCAATCCGCGGCCGACTTCGATCGAGCGTGTGCCCAGGGCGCGGGCAAGATTGCGCGCGAGCGGATTGTTGCGGCAGGCATCGATGAAGATGATGTTGCTCGGCGTCTCGCGTTCCATGACGCGATGGACGAGATCCATGCGCACCATCTCGAAATCGAGCGCCCCCGACGTTGAGAGTTCTGCATCTATCGGCATCATGTAGTTGTGGCCGGAAACCTGCAGGCCGTGACCGGCATAGAAGAAAGGCCGACACTGGCGCCAGGGAGTGCCCTGGCAAAATCTCGAAGCGTGCGATCCATGCCGCCGCGATCGAGATCGAACCCCTTGATGACTTCAAATCCAACCGTTTCCAGTGCGTCGGCTATGTCCTCCGCGTCGTTGCGCGGATTTTCGAGCGGCGGCGCATTGAGGTAGGCAGAATTGCCGATCACCAGGGCCACGCGGCGCCCTTGCGCGCTGAGGTCCGTCGTCTGGATGAACAGGCTCAGACAAAACACAAGTTTCCAGATTACGTGCCGCATCGTCTTCCCCCGATATCGAATCCCTTGTTGTGCACCCAAAGGGAAGTATACGGATATGATGTTGACGCACAATCAGTTCGGGCTGGATGGATGTGCGTGGTGCGAGGCAGGCGGGATTGTTTTAAAGAACTTCGGGTTTCCAGCCGTAAACCCAATCATATTTGGCCATCAGTTGTTGCGGTGGCAGCAGCCGCAGCGTCAGGTCGCGCGCCAGCGAAGCAGGTGGCCGCATGTGATAGATCAGGCCGTTGCTGCGTGAGGTCTGCTGCACCTTGATGGCTCGCGGACGTCGTGCGTTCTCGTAACGGCGGCAGGCTTCGGCTGGATCATCGCGCCACTGCGCGATCGCGCGCGCCAGAGTGTCCGCATCCTCGATGGCAAGCGCGCCGCCTTGGGCGAGGAACGGCAGCACCGGATGCGCCGCGTCTCCGAGTAAAGTCACCGGGCCTTGTGACCAGCGCGGCAGCGGCGTTGGATCATACAGCGGCCAACGCCGCCAATCATTGGCTACCGCCAACAGTTCGTGCAGCGCCGGCGAGAAGCGGTGCAGACGCCCCAGCAGACCGTCACGATCAACCGGCAGGCCCCAGCCTTCGCCCGGCCAGTCCTCTTCGGCGAGTACGGCGAGCGCCACATCGCGGCCACCGCTGACCGGGTAGTGGACGATATGCGCGCTGGGGGCGAGCCAGATGCCGGTGACGTTGTGGCGGAAGAGGGCAGGAGCGGTATCGCGCGCGATGACTGCGCGGGCAGCGGTCCGGCCGGAATAGGTGAGCTTGGCGTCCGGCCACAGCTGGCGCCGTACCGGCGACCACAGTCCATCCGCGCCGACCAGCATCGCGCCGTCGAACTTTGCGCCGTGGGCGGTCGTGACGCCGACGCCGTCGGCTGTGGCCTCGAACGCGGCGACATCGTTGCCGGTATGAATCGAGATTGAAGGGTGGGTCTGCGCCATATTGAGCAGCGCGCGATGGAGGTCGGCGCGATGCGCGACCCAGTACGGTGCCCCGTGCCGCTGCGCCAGCCAAGCGCCGAAGGGAAGTTCGGTGAGGACCGTACCGCTGCCGCCGGAGTGCACGCGCAGCAGATCCGGCTTGCCGGCCATGGGTTCGAGGGTCTCTGCAACACCGAGACGCCGCAACACCCCGACTGCGTTCGGGCCGAGCTGTATGCCCGCGCCCGCTTCACAGACCGCCTGCTGTCGTTCGATGATCCGGCAAGGAATGCCCTGGCCGGCTAGGGCGATGGCGAGGGTCAGTCCGCCGATCCCGCCGCCTGCAATCAGGATCGGACGGTCGCCTGGCAAGTCGCAGCGCTCCTCAGATGACCGCGGCAGCCGTGACGAGGCAGCCCGGCGGGTCGCTCTCGGCGGCCTTCAGGCGCGGGTCATACACGTACAATGTCGAGCAATAGGGGCACAGCACCTGGTGATCAGCGCCCATGTCGAGGTAGACGTGCGGGTGGTCGAAGGGCGGACGCGCGCCCATGCAGTTGAATTCCTTGACGCCAATGAAGATCTTCTCGACGCCCTTGTCATTGGCGAAGTGGGGAACGATGCCGGCGGCCATCAGGGCTTGCC
>JAEZBZ010000086.1 GCA_023412745.1 Pseudomonadota bacterium
ATCAGGAAGCGTCCCCCGGCCTGTTTCGTGAACGCGATGTAGTCGCCGCGCGGCGCCCAGACCGGGGTTGAATAGCGTCCGTCGCCGTAGCTGATTCTGCGCAGCCCGGAGCCGTCGGCTTCCATCGTATAGAGCTGCTGACTGCCCTCGCGATCGGACTCGAAAACGATCTGCCGGCCGTTGGGCGCGTAGCAAGGACCGGTGTCGATCGCGTTGGTACGCGTGAGCTGGCGTTGCTGGCGCGAACGCAAGTCCATCTCGACGATGCTCGAATCACCACCGCTTTGGAAACTCATCACGATTCGCTGCCCGTCGGGCGAGAATCGCGGTGCGAACGTCATGCCGGGGAAGTCACCGACGACATCGCGGTCGCCAGTATCCAGCCGCATCAGCACCACTCGCGGTTGGTCGCGGGTGTAGAGCATGTATGCCACTTCCTGGCTGGTCGGGCTGAAGCGCGGCGTCAGCACCAGTTCCTTGCCCTGGCTCAGCATGCGCACGTTTGCGCCGTCCTGGTCCATGATCGCCAGACGCTTGAGGCGGCGATCCTTCGGACCGGATTCGTCGATGAATACAACGCGGGTATCGAAGTAGCCCTTCTCCAGGGTCATCTTCTCGTAGACCTGATCTGCGATGATGTGACCGATCCGCCGCCAGTTGGTGGTGACCGTCGTAAACTGCTGCCCCGCCAACGGCTTGCCCAGCACAACGTCCCACAGCCGGAAATCGGCGCGGATACGACCGTCACCCGATGGACTGACACGGCCGACAACCAGCGCCTCCGCGCCGACAGATCGCCAGTCGGCGAATCGCGGCGCGATGTTGAGGTCGCGCAGCCGCTCGATGAAGGCCGAGCGGTCCAGCGGCTGGAACAGGCCGGACGATTCGAGATCGGCGGCCACCACATTGGCTACTTCCTGGCCAAGGCGCGGGTCCTCGCTTATGAACTCGGGGATCGCGATCGGGCGCGCGCGCAGATTGGCTTCGTCGACCGTCACGCGGGTTTGCGCGAATGCTCCTGGCACAGCCACCATGCCCGCGCCGGCCAATCCCAGCTTCAAGGCCGAGCGGCGGGTGATGCCTTGATTCGTCTTCGCTGAGGTCATGGCACTCGTCTCGATCGTGTTGGGACGCCCGCGGCGCGGATGCCGCGTCCGGCGTCATATACCTGTCAGAACATCCGCTGCGGGTCGAATGTGACGACCATATGGTCCCAGCCGCCCTCATAAAACTCCGCCGGCAAATCGTAAGGCTCGCACTGCACCAGGGCGCGAATAGCGCTGTTGGCCGCATCGGAGAACAGCGGACTATTCCCCGAATTCGTAACGCGCGGCTGCTGCGCCAGTCGCCCATCCGGCTTCAGGCGTACCTCAACGTCGATCACCAGGCGATCAATTCCTTCCAGGCCGCTGTTGATATTCCAACAGCGGCTGACCGCGCGCTTCATCATCGCGCCTAGCAGCGAACGCTGGCTGGCAGTCAAAACCGAATCACGCCCCTCCGGCGCGCCGGCCGCCGGGCCGCGCGCCTTAGTCGGCACGCTCGGTGGCGCGGCAGAACCGGACGGCGCGCCGCTATCGGGCACCTTGTTCAGTAGCGCCGCGATGCGATCGGCGTCGAATTGCTTCTTCTTGGCTTCCTGGGCGCGCTTGGCGTCGGCAAGTTTCTTCTGCTGCTCCCGCTTCTTACGGGCTGCCTCATCCGCCTTCCTTTTGTCGTCGGCCTTCTTCTTCTCGGCAGCCTTGCGCGCCTCTTCGGCCTTCTTCGCGTCTTCCGCTTTCTTGGCCTCTTCGGCTTTACGGGCCTCTTCGGCCTTCTGTGCTTCCTCAGCGCGCCGCTTCTCGTCTTCCTTCTGCTTGATCTGCTCGAGCGACGGGCCCTCGGGCTCAGGTGGCAGCGAAGCCAGCTTCTCCGCGATCGGGTCACGCGCCGGCGGTGGCGGTTCCGCCTTGGGTGCCTCGGCCTTGACCGGCTCGGGCGGTGGTTCGGATTTTGCCTCCGGCGGCGGCGGTGGGGGCTCGGCGGCAGCCGGCGGTGCGGTGCGCTCAAGCTTCTGTTTCGGAAGCTCTTTCTTCGCGTCCTTGGCGGTGTGCTCGGACTGCTGGGTTTCCAGATTCTTCGAATCGCGATCGCCCTGCTTCAGGCGCACGATGGCGTCTTCCGTGACGAGAGCAACCTCGACCGGCTCTGGTTCAGGCAGCCTGAGTGGGGGCGTCGACTGGATCGTGGCGAAAGCCCAGACCAGGATACCCGTATGCATCAGCAGCGAGACTATGAATCCAAGCTGCACTGCGCGTTCAACCCCCGCCTTCCACCTCGGTCACGAGTGAAAGCTTGCGAAACCCGGCTTCCTTGATGCGCGCCATCACGCGCGCCACGGTACCGTAATCGACGGTGCGGTCACCGCGCACGAAGATCGGCTCTTCCATGCCGCCGCGCGCATCCGCGATGGCTTTCAACTTCGGTCCAAGTTCGTCCAAGCTCATTTCGATCTTGTCTTCCTGACCTAGGAACAGTTTGCCGGCGCTCGTCACCGAGACGACGACAGGTTCCTTGTTCTGCGACTCGATCTGACTACCCTTGGCTTGTGGCAGTTCGAGGGGCACGCCGGATGTCAGCATCGGAGCGGCCACCATGAAGATGATCAGCAGCACCAGCATGACGTCGACGAAGGGCGTCACGTTGATCTCGCTCATCGGCACACGCGAACGGGAGCGACGCCTGCGGCCACCGCCCCCGCCACCACCTGTATTGAGACTGGCGCCCATGCTGGCTCCGCGTTAGCTGCGCACGTCGATCTGGCGCGAAACGATGGCCGAGAACTCGTCGGCGAAGGCTTCCAGCCGCGCCCCGAGCCGCGAGGAATCGGCCGAAAACTTGTTGTAGAAGACGACCGCCGGAATGGCCGCTAGCAGACCCAGCGCGGTGGCGAACAGTGCTTCCGCGATACCCGGGGCGACGACGGCAAGGCTGGTGTTCTTCGAGGCCGCGATGGCCTGGAAGCTGGTCATGATGCCCCAGACCGTTCCGAACAGACCAATGAACGGCGCCGTCGATCCGACGGTCGCCAGAAACAGCAACCGCCGGTCCAGGCGTTCCATCTCCCGCGTGATGGTCACGTCCATGACCTTCTCGACGCGGAGCTGGATGCCGCCCATGGCGCGGATGTTGCCTTCCACCGAACGCTTCCATTCGCGCATCGCCGCAACGAACAGGGCCGCATTCGCGATGGTCTTTCCGCGCGACAGGCCCGCGTAAAGCTCCTCTAGAGACTGGCCCGACCAGAACAGCTGCTCGAAGCGGTCAGCCTCGATGCGTGCGCGCCGGAAAGCGAACAGCTTCTCGACGATGATCGCCCACGACCACACCGATGCCAGCAGCAAGCCAAACATGACGATCTGCACGACGATATGCGCCTGCAGAAACAGCTCCAGAAACGAGACGCCGCTACCGTGTCCCGCTGCTCCGTTGATCACTTCCGTCATGCTTCGGATCTCTCGCGCCTAGCTGCTTGCCCGGACGACGGACAGCACATATCGGACCGGCGCCAATCAGCGCCCGCCCGCACGTTAGCGACGGCGACCCATCGCGCGCCGCCCTGAATCGGTGTCAGCATGTTGCCCCGCAATATGACAAAACTACGGCCCGCGTTTCCGCCGACGGCCAACACATCGCACAAATACTACCCACCCTGGCTGCCACCGAGGGGATGCCAATCGCCATTGGCCGAGTCATAGGCCAGCAGATCGCCAGTCTCCATCATGTAGAGCCAGCCGTGCACACCAATCGTTCCGGCTTCGACACCTTTCTTGACGATCGGGTATGTCATCAGATTGTCGACCTGAAACTGAACATGAGCTTTGATCGTCATGATCAGGCGGTCTGCATCATCGATCCGCTGCGCATGCACCAGGCGATGTGCCGGACGCGTGAAGTCGATCCAGCGCCCCAGATGACCTGCGGGAGCAAGATCGGGATCGTCCAGCAGCGCCTGGATTCCGCCGCAGCCGCTATGCCCGCACACCACGATGTCGTCGACGCCGAGATGCTCCACCGCGTAGCTGATCGCCGCGCCGACCGAGTCCTCGTCGGAACTGAGCGGCGGCACGACGTTGGCGATATTGCGGATTTCAAACAGCTCACCGGGATCGGCCGAGGTGATCTGCGCCGGCACCACGCGGCTGTCCGAGCAGCCGATCCAGAGCAGTCGCGGCTTCTGCTTGCGCGTCACCAGCCCCCGGTAAAAGGCCTTGTCGCGCTCGAACTGCTGCTTGAATCGCTCGTGTCCCTCGACCGCATCCTTGATGTCGGGGTCGCTCCAGTCGGCCGTCCTCACGCTGCCCTCCGCCTCTCGACGCGCGCACCTGGCGCCAGAACCGTGCTCCGAACGGAGATATCGGATCAAGGCCAGCGCGTCATCAGGCGCCGAACGCCTGACGGATGGCTTGCGAGATGCGCAGCGGCTTGCCGGACACACTGACCAACACCACTGTGACACTGGCCTCGAACAGCCGCACGCAGTCGCGCGTGATCACCTGTTCGAGCATCAATGACGCGGCGCCCATTTCCGAAAGCCGCGTAGTGACTTCCAGAACCTCATCGATCCGGGCCGGCTTCAGGTATTCAAGCGACATGCGGCGCACGACGAACGCCGCCGCCTCCCGCCCGTCGCCACCGCTGATCAACGCGTGATGATCGTTGCCGAGCAGGCGCAGGAAATCCGAGCGGCCACGCTCGCACCAGCGCACATAGCTGGCGTGGTAGACCAGCCCGGAAAAATCCGTGTCCTCGAAATAGACACGCACCGGCAGCACATGCTGGCGGCCCGCGTCATCCTCGACGATGCGGCCGGCGAGATCCGGCCACTGCCTGTGCGTCATGCGTCACCCGATGACATTGTGTACCTACTGGATATACGTGCTGGCCGCGCGTGGGACGCAGGACGACCATGTTCGCTGCCGGATAGCGCGAATCCAGGCTGGCGCCATCGGTATGTGGCTTTGCGTGCAGCCGGCCGCGGCGCACTAGCGCTTCGGCACGGATCGCAGAGCTGCCGTCAGCGCTGCTGGAATGCGGCCCTGGCCCACGGCTGCTGCCAGACCTGGGTTTCCTCGGTGACGGGCTGCTGCTGGACCGGCGAAGGACCGGTGAAGCCAACCGGGTCACCTATGCGCTGCGGCAGCGGGCCGTCGACGATCACGACGCGCGGCTGCTTTGGCGTCGGCCCAGAGGCGGCGGTGACTGTCGAGGGACGGGAAACCGACGCAGCACGCGGCTGCGGCTCAACGCCGGTCAAACCCGCCCGCATCGCGCTGGCGTTCGCCGTCCGCGACGACGCGCGCGCACGGCGACGCGGCTTTTCCGTCACCTCGGAGTCGGTCGCTGTCGCAGAGGCTGCGGCGACAGCCGTCTTCTGCGAGGCCTGCCGCCGCACCGGCGATGCCGGGACAGGGGCCGCGATATCCGCCACCTCAGCTGGCGCGTCCATTACAGGTGCGGGCGGCTCTTGCTCGGGCGCTCCTGCCACAGTGCTGCCTGCCAGATCCGTCGCCGCCTTCAACACGGTAGACGCCGTCGCGAAGACGACGCCGTCCGGCTTGCGCAGCTCCATGGTGATGTCATGGTCTTCTGCGGGACGGGCGTACGAGGTCAGCTTCAGGTCGGCGGCAGAAGCCGCGGGAACCTGCCAGCTTCCATCGGGCTGCGGCTCACCACCGGACAGCGAGGCGAATTCCGGCACGCCACGGATGACGAGCAGATCGCCGCGCGATAGCGACTCCGCATTCTCGATCTGGATCGGCAACGACACGGTGACGCCCGGCTGAACGTCCAGCGCGAGCTTGGTCGACAGGCGCGGCGCCGGCTTTTCAGCGCCGAGGGCAAGCTTGTGCCAAAGCCCAGCAAAGCCCTCGATGCGCGCAAAGCCGGCCTGGTGCACTTCCGCAGACCGCACGCTCATCGCGACCGGCGTTGCCTGCGGCTTGTCGAATTTGACCTCATCCAGCCCGGCCACGGCCCAATCCGCCGACGGCGACGGCGCGATCACCATAGATCCGGCCAGCACGACGACCGCAGCCGGCGCAAGCATGCCCAGGCCGATGGCCGCGACTGTCGCTGTGCCGAAGCCGACGCGGTCGTTCCACCATGGAAAGAACCGGCGGTGCCCGTCTTCCTCAAGCCCCATTTCCCAGTCATCCGCGGCGGGAGCGGACGGCAAATGCCCCAGTCTCGACACCACAGGCATCGTGGGCGCACCGTCGGGCGCTTCTTCGCGTCGTAAAGAGTCTGCCGGAGGCAATGGCATGCGGTCTTTCTCGTCGCGCTCGATGTTACGTAGAACGTCCCTCAGCGATGACGTTCCATCAACTGTCGGTTCCGCCATCTAACGTCCCCCAATCAATCTGTTCGCGGGCGGGTTTTCCGGTTTTGCAAGCCGATCGCGCATTGGGACCGGCGGCTCGGAAATCCTATCGCACGCGAGGAACCGTCAAACGCCGGGACTTCCAGTCTGGTGTCCCGGCAAACTTGAACGATCCGTTAGCAACATAGGTTAATTGACGGAAATACCTAACTTTTGTGTCGAAAGAGGGGCGCACGGCGGATTTTGGTAATCTTGATGGTTCGTCTGCCATCCAACGGCATTTGCCGCCATTGTTCAGCATGCAGCCAATTCGTCTACGGATTTTTACTTAACGGCTGCAATCCTCCGCACTGCGACAATCGCAATAGGGGAACACTGAACTTTTGCCTTGAAATCGCCTTAGCTATCAATAAATAAAACGATCATTCGTTTTGTGTGGAGACTTGCCAGCCACCACCCACGACACCGAAGGTTTGCGAATTCAATGCCTAAGCTCAAACCGGAAACCCAGGCTGCGCGCCGCGAGCATATACTCGACGCGGCGGAACGCTGCTTCGCCCGCGCGGGGTTTCATCGCACGACAATGCAGGACATCTGCAAAGAAGCAGGCGTCAGCGCCGGTGCGTTGTATGTCTACTTCTCGTCCAAAGAGGAGTTAATCGCCGGCATTTCCGAGCGCGACCGCGCCAAGCTGGGCGCGGAGCTCAGCGAAATCGGCAACGCGCCCGACCTGATGAGCGCACTGCGCCAGCTCGGCGAGCACTACTGCATCGAGCAGCCGCGCCAGAAGAACATCCTGTGCATCGAGATCGGCGCCGAGTCGACCAGGAATCCGGTTGTTGGCCAGATATACCAGACGTTCGACCAAGGCATGCTCGATGCTTTTGAGAGCGTCCTCAGCACGGCACGCGATGAAGGTAAGATCGCGCCCAGCATCGCGCCGCGCGACGCCGCCAACATCCTGCAACTCATCGGTGACGGATTATTCTGGCGCCGGGCGATTGATCCCAACTTCAAGGCGGCGCAGTTCATCCCCTTCCTGATGGACATCGTCGCCGGCTTCCTCAATCCCCAGCCGGCCGATCAGCCGGCTACCGTGAAACCCGTGGCCACGAAACGACCACCAAAATCCGGTCAAGCACGTGCCCGTTCACGCTCAAACGAGATCGCTCCATGAAGCGCAAACTCACATTGTCGATCCTGGCTGCGATTGGCGTCGCCGGCGCGTTGGCGTTTACCGGCCACTTGCCTATGCCTGGCTTCATCAGCGAGCCGCATGCCAAGGTTACCGCCAAGGAACCCGCCGGTCCGGCGCCGCCAGCTGTCAGCGTGCTCAAAGTCGACAACGCGCAATTCATCGAGTCCGTGCTGGTGACCGGAACGCTGGTGCCCCGCCAGGAAATCCTAGTCGCGCCGGAAGTCGAAGGTCTGCGCGTGCTCGAATTGCTCGTGGAAGAGGGAGATCGGGTCACCAAGGGCCAGATCATGGCCCGTCTGGTCCATGAGACAATCGACGCGCAACTGGCGCAAAATACAGCGTCGATCGCGCGCGCCGAAGCAGCTATCGCGCAGGCCAGAAGCAGCATCGACCAAGCGCAGGCGCGACAGGAAGAAGCCCGCAATGCTTTTGATCGCGCCAAGCCGCTGCGGCAGTCGGGGCATATATCTGAAAGCGTATTCGACCAGCGCGAAGCAGCATCGCGGACCGCTGAAGCCTCGCTGATCGCAGCCCGCGACGGTCTGAAAGTAGCAGAAGCCGAGAAGGCGCAGGTCGAAGCCCAGCGCCGCGAACTGGCGTGGCGCCGTGCCAATACGGACGTGACTGCGCCTTCCGATGGTCTCGTCAGCCGTCGCAACGCGCGCGTCGGCGCACTGTCGGCCGGCGGCGGCGACGCCATGTTCCGGATCATCGCGCGCGGCGAAGTCGAACTCGACGCCGAAGTGCCCGAGGCACACATGGCACGCATGAAGATGGGCCAGGCCGCGGTCATTTCCGTGGCCGGATTGGGCGACGTAAAGGGCCAGCTTCGCCTCGTTTCTCCGGAAGTCGATCGCGCGACCCGGCTCGGCCGTGTGCGCATCAGCCTGGAAAGCGAGGAACCGCTGCGCATCGGCGGGTTCGGTCGCGGCTATGTAACGACCGCGAACACCAACGGCCTCGCGGTTCCGGCCAGCGCGGTGCTGTACTCTCCCGACGGCGCGACCGTGCAGGCCGTCGAGAATGGCCGCGTTGCCACGCGCAAGGTCAGAATCGGCGCGCGCGCCAACGGATTGGTGCAGATCGTCGATGGGCTGTCGGCCGGCGAAGTCGTCGTTTCCCGGTCCGGCACTTTCCTGCGCAATGGCGATGAAATCCGCCCGGTGTTCGAGGCGACCGCCCAAGTCAGCGAGGCGAAGTAATGTCGCGTCTCAACGTATCGGCCTGGGCGATCCGGCGCCCGGTGCCGTCGCTCGTGCTGTTCATGGTGCTGATGGCACTCGGGCTGTTCAGCTTCAACCAGCTTCCGGTCACGCGCTTTCCCAACATCGACGTCCCAATCGTCAACGTGACCATCACCCAGGCTGGCGCTGCGCCCTCAGAGCTGGAAACGCAGGTCACCAAGCGGGTCGAGGATGCCATCTCCGGCGTTCCCGGCGTCAAGCACATCACGTCCACCATCGTTGAGGGCAGCTCGACGACGATCATCGAATTCCAGCTCGATGCGCCAGTCGATCGCTCCGTCAACGACGTCAAGGATGCGATAGCCCGCATTCGCGCCGAACTGCCCCGCACCATCGACGAGCCGATCACCCAGCGGCTCGACATCGAAGGCTTGCCGATCCTCACCTACACGGCGCGTGCCCCGGCGTTGACGCCGGAGGAGCTCTCGTGGTTCGTCGACGACACCGTCGCCCGCAGCCTGCAAAGCGTCCGGGGCGTCTCCAAGGTGGCGCGCGTCGGTGGCGTCGACCGTGAAATCCGCGTATCGCTCGATCCGGATCGCCTGCTTGCGCTCGGCATCACGGCCGGTGAGGTCAATCGCCAGGTTCGCGCAACAAACATCGACGTCGCGGGCGGCCGGGGCGAAGTCGGCGGCAGAGAACAGGCCATCCGCACGCTGGCCGGCAAACAGACCATCGAGGATCTAGCCCGTACCGTCATCGCTCTGCCGGGCGGCCGTACGGTGCGCCTCGATGCGCTCGGCACGGTGACCGATACAGTTGCCGAACAGCGGCTATATGCCCGGCTCAACGGCGAAACGGTCGTCGGCTTTGCCATTACGCGCGGCAAGGGCGCCAGCGACGTGGTCGTCGCCAAGGATGTCGCGGCCAAGGTTGCAGAACTGAACAAAGCCTATCCTGGCGTCGAGCTGAAGCTGATCGACACGTCGGTCGAGTATACGCTCGGCGTCTATGATTCCACGATGAAGACGCTGATCGAGGGTGCAATTCTCGCCATCCTCGTCGTGTTCATATTCCTGCGGGATCTGCGCGCCACCGTCATCGCGGCGGTCGCCCTGCCGCTGTCCATCATTCCGACCTTCTTTGCGATGGACGCGATGGGCTTCTCGCTCAATCTCGTCAGCCTGCTCGCCATCACCATCGTGACCGGCATCCTGGTCGACGATGCCATCGTCGAGATCGAAAACATCGTGCGCCACATGCGCATGGGCAAATCGGCCTACAAGGCCTCGCTTGAAGCCGCTGACGAAATCGGTCTCGCCGTTATCGCCATTACGACGACCATCGTTGCGGTGTTCGCGCCCGTCAGCTTCATGGGCGGCATTGCGGGCCAGTACTTCAAGCAATTCGGTCTGGCGGTATCGGCCGCAGTGTTCTTCTCACTGCTGGTCGCTCGATTTATCACGCCGATCCTTGCCGCCTACTTCATGCGTTCGGACAACCTGCATGAGGAGAAGGAAGGCCGTATTCTGCGCGGCTATACGCGGCTCGTCGCGTGGTCGGTGCGCCACCGCATCTCGACCGTCGGCCTCGGCCTGATGATATTCGCCGGCTCCATCGCCAGCATGCAAATGCTGCCGGCGGGTTTTCTTCCGACGGAAGACAACGGACGCGTGCTGCTCGCGATCGAATTGCCGCCGGGGACGAAACTGGAAGACACCCAGCGCGTCACCGAAATGATCACGCAACGCGTCTCAGGCCGTCCCGACGTGACCAACATCTTCACAACCGGCGGCCGCATCCTGGGCTCCGGCGACGAAGTCCGCAAAGCGACCCTGACCATCGGGTTGGTCCCCAAATCCAAGCGGAAGCTGTCGCAGTTCGAGGTCGAGCGCGAGATCGCCAAGGAAATCGAGCGCATGCCGGACATGCGCTACTGGTTCCTGCAGGAGAATGGCCAGCGCAGCTTCCAGATGGTCGTGATCGGCCGCGACGGCGCAGCCGTAAATGCCGCCGCCGCCGATCTGACGAGTCAGATGAAGCGGCTGCCGATGTTGGCGCTGCCGGTGTCGACCGCCGAACTCGACCGGCCGGAACTGCGCGTCATTCCGAACAGCGAGTTGGCCAGCAACGTCGGCGTATCGACGGAAGCGATTGCGGAGGCCGTGCGCATCGCCACGATCGGCGATGTCGGCGCGGCGCTGGCCAAGTTCACGATCGGCGACCGTCAGATCCCGATCCGCGTCCAGCTCGAAGAGACCGCACGCACCAATCCGCAGATCATCGAGGCCTTGCGGCTGCAGACGGCCTCGGGTGGATCCGTGCCGCTGTCGTCCGTCGCGACGTTTGAAGTGTCGCAAGGGCCGACCTCCATCGACCGCTACGACCGCCTGCGCCGCGTCACGCTTGGGGCCGACTTGGTCGGCAGCACGCCACTTGGCGAAGCGGTCACGGCGGTCACGAACTTGCCGGCCGCAAAGAGCTTGCCGCCAGGGGTCGAGCTGAAGCAGTTCGGCGACGCCGAGGTCATGGCCGAGGTATTCGCCAGCTTCAGCCAGGCCATGGGCGCCGGCATCATGATGGTCTACGCGGTTCTGGTGCTGCTGTTCGCGAGCTTCCTGCAGCCGATCACCATCCTGTTCTCGCTTCCGCTGTCGATCGGCGGCGCCATCGTGGCGCTGATCCTGACGCAGAAGCCGATCAGCCTGCCGGTGGTCATCGGCATCCTGATGCTGATGGGCATCGTCACCAAGAACGCGATCATGCTCGTCGACTTCGCGCTCGAGGCCATGGCGCGCGGCGTGTCGCGCGCCGAGGCGATCGTGGACGCCGGCCGCAAACGCGCGCGTCCCATCATCATGACCACGATTGCCATGTGCGGCGGCATGCTGCCCTCCGCCCTGGCACTGGATTCGGGTGGCGAGTTCCGGGCACCGATGGCCATTGCGGTGATCGGCGGCCTGATTTCCTCAACCCTGCTATCGCTTGTGTTCGTGCCGGCGGTTTTTGTCCTGATGGACGAGATCGGCGGATGGTTCTGGCGGATATTCAGCCGCTTCATCGGCAAAAGCGAGGATGATGATTCATCCGGCGCCGATGCGCTTCATGCCTCGGAACCACACGATGCGTTACTTCCAGCCTCAGGACGTCCGCAGGCAGCGGAATAGCCACGCGAGACACCGTGGCCATGGTGCCTCGCTTACAGCGCTAGCGCAACGTTGAGAGCGGCACGTCGATGTCGTAGACGATTCCTTCAGGCTCAAAGCGCAGCGGCGAAGCCCCATCGGCGCTGCCGCTGATTGCGATATTGAGAAGAGCCGTACCAAAGCCTTTGCCCTTGGGCATCTTGACCGGCGGACCGCCCGTCTCCCGCCATTCGAATTTGAAGCGTTCGATGCCATCGATCATGGCAACGGACCACGTCACCGAAATCTGGCCCTCGTCGTTCGACAACGCACCGTGCTTGGAAGCATTTGTCGCCAGTTCGTGCAGGACAAGCGCCAGCGTTTGCGCCATGCGCGGACCGATCATGATATCGGGCCCCTCGATCCGGGTTCTCCCGGCAAAGGGCGCAAGCTCGCCTTCGATGATCGCCAGCAGCGGTGCACCCCGCCAGTTGCGCGTGGTCAGCATTTCGTGCGCCCGCGACAGCGCATGCAGGCGCCGGACCAGTATCTCGGAGGCTTCCGACAGCGAACGGCCTCCAGTCAGCGTACGCGCCGCCATGGACTGCACCACCGCCAACACATTTTTGACTCGATGGCTGAGTTCACCCAGCAGCAGCTTTTGCTGCTCCTCCCATTTCCGCCGTTCCGTGATGTCCGTATTCATGCCGACGCACGAGCGGATTTTGCCATCGGCGTTGATCAGTGGCACCGCGCGCGCATGCGTCCAGCGCCATTCCCCACTATGGTGCCACAAGCGATATTCTATTCCGACGGGCGCGCCGCTCGCCAGCGCTTGCCGCACCTCCTCCTCCGCACGCGTGCGATCCTGCGGATGGACGGCGTTGAGCCAGCCCCAGCCCAGGAATTCCTCGACTCTTTGCCCGGTGAAGGCGCGCCAAGACGGCGAGTCTTCGTTCATGCCGCCTTCCGCATCCGTGGTCCAGACCGTCTGCGCGGAGGCTTGCACCAGCGCCCTGAAACGCTCCTCGGTCTCACGCAGCCGCGCCTCAGCGTGCGCTTGCGAGGTAACGTCGACGATCGTGCCGACACGACGCATCGGCTTGCCGTCGTCGCCGTAGAGAATCGTCGCTCGATCGACGACATGTACCCACCAACCGTCGCGGTGACGAACGCGATATGCTCTATGCAGATTGGATTGGCGAGCGGCAAATGCCGCTAGCCTTTGATTGCGTGCAGTGGCGAAATCTTCCGGATGGTAACGCTCCTGCCACCAAAGTGTGGATGGCGGGACTTCGGCCGGTTTGAAACCAACCAATGCTTCCAGTCCGGGCGAGCGGTCGGCGAAACCCGTTAGCTCGTCCACATCGTAAATCATGCCCTGCATGGCCAGCGCCGCCAGCCGATACCGCTCCTCGCTGTCTCGCATCGCGCTTTCCGCTGCCGCCTTTTCGCGAACCAGCCAGACACGCGCGCTAGCTTCGCGCACAAGGGACACTTCATCGGGGAGCCATCGCCGTGGTGTCGCCGAATGGACCATCAGCACACCATGTAACCTGCCACCCGTCGAGATCGGCATGCCCGCGAACGCCGCCACGCCCAAAGCCAGCAGCCTGTCGGCTATCGGCTTGGTCCGCGGATCGTGCCCGACGTCGTCCACCGCGATCACGTCGCCACCGTTGAGCGCTTCCCGCGACTCGGGCGTACTCAATTGGGAGATCGCGAATCGACCGAGCAATTCTGTCGCCGTGTCGCTGAACCAACCGGATTCGACGGTGACGATCTCGCCGGTCGGGTCGATATCGGCCAGATGGCAGCGGGACGCCCCAAGATGCGTGCCAAGCCGCTTCACCGCGCGCCGTATGACCTCCGGAACATCGGAAAGAACCGCGATATCGTGCTCGATGTCTCTGAGCACGAGGTTGGCCGCTTCTTCTCTCTTTCGATCGGTGATGTCCACCGATACGCCGGCCAGCCCCGTGACACGTCCGTCATCGCCGAAAATCGGCGATTTGGTCGTCAGATAGCTGCGCACCACCCCGTCCGCATGGACAACGGTTTCTTCAACCTCGATCGCAACACCTTCCTCGATGACGCGCCGGTCATTGGCGAGGATTTCCTCCGAACAAGGCGCATCTCCATAGATCTCACGGTGCGTCTTGCCCAGCACTGCGGATTCCGGCAGCTGCAAAGGCTTGAGCATTCCCTGATTGACCCAGGTGAAACGCCCTTGCAAATCCTTCACATAGATCAGGGCCGGCGTCGCATCGCCGACAACCCGCGTCAGCGCGGAGGCCTCGCGGAGCCGCGCTTCCTGCTTCTTGCGCGCGGTTATGTTCCGCGCGCAATGTATTGCGCCGACAATTTCTCCACTTTTGCCGCGCAAAGGCGAAGCATTGACGAGAAAGACCTCCATGTCTCCAAGTGGGCCCTCAATCAGCCACTCCTCGTCGGCAATGGTCTCGCCGAAATGGCATGCCCGGTGCATCGGCAGCTCTTCCGGAGACGGCTTGGAGGTATCCGGCCTTAGCAGAGCGTAGGCCGACACGTTCTCGCGCGCCACATGCCCCACCAGTGCGTCGCCGTGCCCTCCCCTCTGGCTTGAGGCACACCGGCTATGCGCCACGATCGGAAAATCCGGCGGACCGAGCGCGATCGAAATGCCGTCTGGGACATGCTCCAGAAATGTGTGAAGCAGAGACCGTGCCTCTTCCGCTTCTCGCGCACGGCGGCGTGCCTCGTCCCGCGCACTCTTCAAGGAGCGACCGCGCCGTCGCAATTCACTACTGGCTTTTCCTAGCGCCACACCAATCCTGTCGACCTCTGTCAGATTTGAGCTCAACTCCGGGGGCTTTTCGCCGGCCCCCATCATCGCGACAGCCTCCGCAGTCCGCCGGATCGGCCCAGCCATGAGCCGGCCGAACAGTTGAACGAAGAGGCTTGCCAACAGCAATGTCGCGGCGAGCGCCACCATCCAGATCGCGTGATTGTCGTCGACCCGCCAGACACTGCCCTGATAAGGCGCTTCGACGTACACGCTCCAGTGAGCAAGCGAGGACTTGGCGGACGCGCGCACCGCATCTTGCGAGAAAAAACTCTGCAGCCCCTCCCAACCGGGCCTGTCAAGCTTAGGTCCTTCTTTGGGGATCGTGCCTGTTTCGATTTCATCGGCGTGCATCAGCGTGCGCCCCGATCCATCGACCAGCATACCTTTCCCCCCCGGCGCCCGCCGCCGCTGCTGCTGTAAAAGCGCGCGATAGAAGCCGTCAGATGCGGATGCCGTGAGCAGATAGCGAACCTGCCCGTCGATGCGCACGGGAAAGAGAACCTGGGTTGCCCACCGGCGACCATCGGCGTCGATCAAACGATGCGAGGTCAGGACTTTGCCGCTCTTGAGTACCGACCGCGCATCGCGATCATCAGGCTGCAGCTTCGGCGCCTTGTCGCCCCCAATCGCAAACAAAGGTTTCAGCTGAAAGTCCAGCAATTGAATGTGGCCGCCGCGTAATTCGCCTCCCATTGCGTGCGCATGCTCGTAAAATCCCACCAGATCACCACTGCGCAACTGCGGGGAATTGCCCAGCGTATCCAAAATAGCGATTAGGCGAATGAGCTCATCGTCCAGGTCGCTCGAAATACCCCGCGCGACCTGGTTTGCGTGCTCTGTGAGATTGGCCGATTGCAACCGCTCCGCGCGATGCATCAAAAGTAGCGAAGCCAGAATGAGCGGTATCGGCAAAACTGCGGCAAAAGCCAATTGCAGCGACCGCAACGAAAGACGCCGCATCCTCCATCCTGAGATCGTTTGCAACATTCCTTGGCCCCTGCGCGCCACAACCACTAGTGGCAATTCGCGCTTTGGAAGTGTACGTCCCACGTTCCACAGCCGCAAGATTTGATCCAGCGAGCATGGCTTTAGACATGTCGTTCCGTATCATTTTTCCGAAATTTACTTCCATTACTCTCGATCATCCATGAATATAATCAGTTTCCGCCTCAATCAGTCTTGATAAGGTAAATGACAGATATACAATCGATTTTCAACCGAACGTAGAAACAAGCGGTTGTTTTGATTTAACCATGGCGGTTTGGCGCCCGCGCCCAAACGTCGTTTCCACGGGGCGCGCGCCCCCTCTTGCGCGCGCGGGACATGCGGCCCCGCGCGGTCAATTCCGCCCCGGCGCACGAGAGCCATCGCCTGTGCCGCCATGCCGCTGGCAAGGATGGTCAACTCCACGCAACGAAACCGCCACACCGAGAGTTGCCGGCACGCGAGCGTCGGGATGGGCGATCGAAGTCGAGCGCGCGGATCATGTCCCCGCGTGCGACGCGACCAGGAAAGGACATCGCAGTGTCATGGCTCAAAATTGCGCCGGCTGCTGGCGTACTGGTGCTCGTCAGCACCGCGGTTACGGCTCAACCAATAC
>JAEZBZ010000310.1 GCA_023412745.1 Pseudomonadota bacterium
TGCTCCTTCGCGGGCGAACAGCGCCGCGATGGCGCGTCCATTGCCCCAGCCGGGGCCGATCGAACCGGCGCCAACCACCAACGCGACTTTCTTATCCAGCCTTGCCATGTCCTGCCTCCCCGGATGCGGCGGTTGCAATCAGCCAATGTCGCACATGCCGGCGACCGTCAAGCGATTGAATTGGCAGGCATCGCGGCGGTGGCGGAGAAATGGCCCGGCGCGGGCGGTGTCGAATGCGCGGCGCGATGAGGGGCTTGCGGATGACTCGCTGGCGCATGATTGGTGCAATATAAGAGTTCTAATATTCGTATTCTGTGGTGTGGCTTAGGTAAGTCGCATTCGTCCGAACTAGCCTAATATCCAGCGCGACTTATATGGTCACATGAACATCATCCGCGCGGGTATCAACTACAAGTTCTGACCGCCGGCGACGTCGACGCTGCTGATCAAAGCAAAAAGGCCACCTTTGGAGGTGGCCTTTCGTTTTTGGTTACGCCGGAGCGGGCTCAGATATCGAAGTCGTCGCCGCCCCAGTCTCCGCCGCCCCAATCTTCATCGTCGTGGCTGGCATCCTGCAGGTGGCTGTCGTTGTCAGCGGCGTTGTTGTCCTCGTGGCTGGCCTGCTGGGGCTGCTGCGCCGTATCGGTTGCAGAAGGTGTTTCTGTCGAGGCGGGCGTCTGCGCCGCCTGCGCCGAGGAACCGCCACCCAGCATGCTCGAGATGCCTTGGGCGAGCAGCATGCCGCCCGCGACACCGGCCGCAGTTGCCATGGCCGATTGAAGGAAGCTGCCACCACCGCCCGCTGCGGCGCGTGCGCCGGGACCACCCGGCTGCGCCTCGACGCCGGCACCTGCACCTGCACGCATCTGAGGCGCTCCCATTGGGCCGCTGCGGCCGCCGGCCGACGGCACGCTGCCCATTGCGGATCTGTTGACCGCTGCGGGACGCGGGGATGGCGCCGTGCGGCCACCGCCGAACAGGCTGTCGAGGAAGCCGCCACCTGCAGCCGGTCGCTGCTGCTGCTGCGCCTCCATTTGCATCTGCTGCATCTGTTCCTCGAGGGCACGGATGCGTGCATCGGCCTGCTGCAGCGCATGTTCCTGCACCAGCACGGACTGGACAAGCATGTAGGCAGCGTCGGGATTCTGCTGCACTGACTGACGGATCAGCGTCTCCGCCTCGCTATCCTTTTCCGGCGATCCGAACTCCTTCATCCGATCGAAAAGGCCGGAAATGAGCTGACGGTCTTCTGGTGTCATCGCAGTCTCCCTTGAGGGTTCGTTATGGGCGTCATGTAGGGAGGCTGCAGCGCGCTGCAATAGCTTCGCGATAACGAATCCGCGGGGTGGTCGTGAGCGACGGCATGCCGATTTAGAAAACCGCGCCGCGTGCTGCCACCGGCCACACCGAGGCAACGCGCGCGTCGCGCGTTCCCAGGCCGCGCACGCCGATGTACCAGTCGTGCAGGTTGACGGTCGGATCGCAGTGGCCAGGGATCAGTAGGATTTTGTCGCCCAGGGCCGGACGCTGCTGCGCGGCGCTGAGGTCCAACACGCCATGCTCATCCGATGGACGGTGATACTTGGCGCCGGGCAGGCCCGGGACTTCAGGGAAACCTGCATCGTTGCCCAAGGCCTTGTGCCCGGCATCGACGACGGCACGATCGGGCGCGGGCGTACTCATGACGCTGACCAGCACGAACAGTGCATGCTCGAAGGTGTCGAACGGCCGTCCGCCATCGACCGTGTTGCGCGCATAGTCGGCGTCCATGAAAATGTAGGAGCCGGGCTGCAGTTCGTTCCAGATGCCGCTGGCGGCTTCCAATTCGAAGGTGCCCGTGCCGGCGCCGGTGACAATCGGGCAGGGAATGCCGAGGCGTTCCAGTTCCGTCAGCGTCTCGCGCACGCGTTCCCCCGCCGACGCAATGGCTGTTACGCGCTCCTGTGTGGTCCGGAAATGCTGGGCCGTGCCGTAGTAGGCGTGCAGACCACCGAACGTCAGATGCGGTTTGCCGGCAATTACGGCTGCCAGTTCCGCGGCCGGCTTTCCGGGCGGGATCCCGCAGCGGCGTCCGCCGCAGTCGATCTCAACCAACACCTCCAGACGCACGCCGGCGCGGGCGGCGGCGGCATCCAGTTCATCGGCGTTAGCGACGTTATCGGTGCAGACGGAGACCTTGGCCTCGCGCGCCAGCCAAGCCAGTTTGTCCAGCTTGCGGCGCCCGACGATCTCGTTGGCGATCAGCACGTCGGAAACGCCGCCGCGCACCATCACCTCCGCTTCCGAGACCTTCTGGCAGCAGACGCCGACCGCGCCGAGCGCCATTTGCTTCAAGGCGATCAGGGGAGACTTGTGCGACTTGCTGTGCGGGCGCAGACGCACCGCGTAGGGGCTGGTCTTTTCCGCCATCAGCTTCAGGTTGCGCTCGAATGCGTCGAGATCAACGATCAGGGCGGGCGTGTCGATCTCGGCGAAGGGCATGCCGGGGATGGCGGGTGCGGGCATGGTCACGAGGCAAGTTCCTTATCGCTTGTCGGCGGCGGTGTCTGCGGGTTCTCTCCGTCATCTGCTTGAGGGTGGCGGCCTGTGTCCAGCAGTTTGAGCATGTAGTCCCGATGGGACAAGCCCGCAGCCTTCGCCCGCCGCAGCCGGAACAGCATGATATCGCGTGGCACGTTCTTCCAGACCGCGTCGTGTGCGGCTTGCCAGGTATGCCTGAGGAAGAGCTTTTTGCCCGGCGGTTCGTCGTCCAGCGGCGGGCCGCCGTTGTGGCCGATACCGAACAACGGCCAAGCTTTGGGTCGCTCCCAATTCTGCTTATCGCTCACGTCAGCCGGATCCCTGAAACGCCCGCAAAACTCGCGACCTTCGCCGTATCCGGCGAGACCTTATTGCAAGACAGCCGCAATGCGATCGATGCGAGAGCGATAGAAGCGGCCCGCAGGACCGCTTGGGTATATCGAGAAGAGACCCCAGTTGCACGCGGCAGCGCGTGCTTAATCTCCTGCCCATGATGTTTATGTCCGCATTCTTCCCGCTGACCTGACCGGTACTGACGTCCGGGGCGCGTGTGCGCTGAATGGTTTGACCGGTGTCGCCTGCGTGCGCTCGCCGAGCGGAGACTATGAACATGCCGAATACTGCTACTTCTGGCCTGAGCGCGGCTCAGGTCGATCAGTTTATTGACATGGCTATGTCAGGCTGGAGGGCGCCTTCAGCGCAACACTGGCGAGGGAGTGCCGGGACGAGTTGTGGGCTGAGCTTGGCCTGTCGCCCGACGAGCCGGAGCCATGGATAAGGCCCGTCGTCCGCTTGGGCTTCATGGCGCCGCCACCTTTCTTGGGAGCGGCCAATACAGCGAGACTGCATGCTGCCTATGATGTCCTCGTCGGCAAGGGCCGCTGGTTACCCCCGACGGGCCTGGGGACTTTTCCCATCCGCTTTCCGTCTCCGGAAGATCCGGGCGATGTTGGTTGGCACGTGGACCTGAGCTTCGGTACTGATTCCGCAGATTCATGCAATGGCGGCTCAACGTCAGGAGCCGAGGGCGGGCACTGTTGATGCTGTTTCTGTTGTCGGATGTCGGGGAGAATGACGGGCCCACCAAGATCCGCGTTTGATCGCATCGCGACATAGCGCGACTTTTGCTCCCGCTGGGTCGTGAGGGCGGGGTCGCGAGGGCATGACGCTGGCTGAACTTGCCGAAAGCGACTTTGCGGGCAGTGCGGCGCGCGAAGAAGCGCTTGCTACCGGCGGTGCAGAACTGTCCATCTGAGGCATCCGTTCCTGGTACACACTGGCCAGGCCAATCGCGCAACACAGCCGCGCTTCCTTGCGCAACCGCCGCTTCTGCCGATGGAGAGTTCGATCCCGCGCTGCCACCGTCTCCTGTCCAAATCGCGATCCGAACGGCTTCCGGTCTTGATATGTAATGCGACGCAAGGTTTGCCCGCGGCTCTGATCCGGCGGTGGCTGGGCAGAAAAAAAGGCGGGCTTTCGGGGCCCGCCTATGATCGTGTGTTTGAAAAACTAAAGGGCCGCTTGCGCGGCCCTTTGTTCGTTCAGGTTATGCGCCCTTCCCGGAGGCTGGGAG
>JAEZBZ010000347.1 GCA_023412745.1 Pseudomonadota bacterium
GAATGAGACCACACAGGAAGGTGCCCGTCGTCAGCACGACCGCCCCGGCGCGAACCTCATCGCCATTGGCCAGCACGACGCCGGCAACAACATCCTCCTGGACGATCAGGTCATCGACACCACCCTCGATCACCGCGAGATTGGCGGTCGCCTGGATCGCCGCCTGCATGGCCTGGCGATAGAGCTTACGATCCGCCTGGGCGCGGGGGCCTTGCACCGCCGGCCCCTTGGAACGGTTCAGCAGCCGGAACTGGATCCCCGCCGCGTCCGCGACACGCCCCATCAGGCCGTCCAGGGCATCGATCTCACGAACCAAGTGGCCCTTGCCCAGTCCGCCGATGGCTGGATTGCAGGACATCTCGCCGATGGTCGCGAACCTGTGCGTTACCAGCGCGGTGCGTGCGCCCATGCGCGCGGCGGCGCCGGCGGCTTCGGTACCCGCGTGCCCACCACCAACGACGATCACATCAAAAGCGCGCGCGCTCATCTTGGAATGACTGCCACCTGTTTGAAGAAGTGGCCGGACAATACGCGATAGACCGGATCGTGGCAAAGCGACGACGCCGAGAATCTCCGGCGAATCGCCGCGTTATTCGCGCGAGGCCAGGAAACACTGCTAATTCTCCACAGAACCTGAGTCAGTGCCTAGCAACCGCGATACAGCACTGAAGTTTCACGTGAAACATCTGTTAACTGCACTAAATCCGGCTATTTTCCTATGCAGAACCTGTGGAAAATCTGGTCAAGCACCTGTTCAGCGTCGATCCGGCCTGTCAGGCGGCCGAGCGCGTTGGCGGCCAGCCGCAGATCCTCGGCCCGTAGCTCAAGCTGATCCGGATGGCCATGCCTGAAGGCCGCCAGCCAGCGCACACAGTCTTCCAGGTTCGTCCGGTGTCGCGCCTGTGTCAGGCCTGGATGCTCGGAGGGTGCAATCCGCTCTGCCGCGATGGCGGCTATCCGCTTCGACAGGTCGGCGAGACCGTCGCCCGTCTTGACTGAGATGGACAGTGCGCCGGCCGGAATGCCGGTCGCCAGATGCGCACTCTGCAGGTCTGTCTTGTTGACGACCCACAGTGTGCGATCCGCCATCTCTTCAAGTTCGGCTGGAAGTCTGGGCTCGGGCGCCGACGCATCCATCAGCCAGACGATGAGATCAGCGGCACGGCTGCGTTGCAACGTGCGCCGGATGCCTTCGCGCTCGATCGAGCCGGCTGCTTCGCGCACGCCAGCCGTATCGCTGAAGATGACCGGCAAGCCGTCGAGATCCAACCGCACCTCGATGACATCGCGCGTGGTACCGGCTTCCTCCGACACGATCGCCGCATCGCGCCGCGCCAGGGCGTTTAGCAGGCTCGACTTGCCGACATTAGGCGGTCCAGCCAGCACGACCTGGAAACCGTCACGCAGGATTTCGCCGCGATGGCCGTCATCCAGATGGCGGCGGATGACAGTCTCCAGCTCGCCCGCGATCACCGCTGCCTGTGTGTAGGTCTTGGCTCCGACATCGCCTTCGTCCGAGAAGTCGATGGCCGCCTCAACCAGCGCCAGCGCCGAAATCAAGGACTCGCGCCAGCCTTCATAGAGCGCATCGAGCACGCCGCCCGCTTGGCGCAGGGCCTGCTTGCGCTGCGCCTCCGTCTCCGCATCGATCAGATCGGCAAGGCCCTCGGCCATGGTCAGATCGAGCTTGCCGTTGGCGAACGCGCGGCGGGCAAACTCTCCCGCTTCGGCCAGGCGACAACCGGGTATCCCGGCGAGCATTCCCATCACGGCCTGGACGACAGCACGGCCGCCATGGATGTGGAATTCGACAACATCGTTTCCCGTGAAACTGTGCGGCGCGGGGAACCATAGCACCAGTGCTTCATCGAGGATCTCGCCGGTGTCCGGATGCCGGATCCGCCGGATTGATGCCAATCTCGCAACCGGTCGCGGCGAGGCGACGTAGTCGACAATGACGCCCGCTTGCGGCCCGGATACCCGCACCACCGCGATACCCGCGCGGCCCGGCGCACTTGAAAGCGCGAAAATGGTTGCAACCTCAGTCATGGCAATGAGTCATCATAGTAAGACAGCAACCGATCCGACAGCGGCCAACGGGATAACGTGATGAGCGAGAATAGACTGAGCCGGGAGACCAGCCCCTATCTGCTGCAGCACAAAGATAATCCTGTCCACTGGTGGGCGTGGGGCCCCGAGGCGCTTGAGGAAGCCAAGCGGACCAATAAACCCATCTTGCTGTCGGTCGGCTACGCCGCCTGCCACTGGTGCCACGTCATGGCGCACGAGAGCTTCGAGGACGACGCCACTGCCGACGTCATGAACGACCTCTATATCAACATCAAGGTGGATCGCGAGGAGCGGCCCGACATCGATGCGGTCTACATGGGCGCGCTGCATCGACTCGGAGAGCAGGGCGGATGGCCGCTGACTATGTTCCTCGATCCAAAGGGACGGCCATTCTGGGGCGGCACGTATTTCCCGCCGCAATCGAAGTGGGGCAAGCCGTCGTTCCAGCATGTGCTGCGCGAGGTTGAACGGATCTATCGCCAGGAGCCCGAGAAGGTCAGCCACAACGCCGATCTGATCGTCGATGCCCTAAAGCCTGAGTCATCATCCTCCGGTGCGCGGGTGAACATCTCCGATCCGCTGATGGCCGATCTGACCGGGCGCATGCTGCAGGCGGTCGATCCCGTCAACGGCGGGCTACGCGGCGCGCCGAAGTTTCCGCAATGGAACTTCTTCTGGCTGCTCTGGCGCGGTGGCATCCGCTACGGCAACATCGATGCGCTGAACGCCGTCGAACAAACGCTGACCCACATCTGCCAGGGCGGCATCTACGATCACCTGGGTGGCGGCTTTGCCCGATACGCTGTCGATGAGCGCTGGCTGGTGCCTCACTTCGAGAAGATGCTCTACGACAACGCACTGTTGGTGGACCTGATGACGGAGGTCTATCGCGAAACCGGCAACACGCTATTCCGGGACCGCATCGCGGAGACGGTCGGCTGGTTGGAGCGTGAGATGATCGCGGACGGTGGTGGCTTCGCGGCCTCGCTCGATGCCGACTCCGAGGGTGAAGAGGGCAAGTTCTACGTCTGGACGGCGGATGAAGTGGCCGAGGTGCTAGGCGTCGATGCCGGCGCCGAGTTCGCCGCCATGTACGACGTGACAGCCGATGGCAACTGGGAAGGCCACACGATCCTGAACCGGTTGAAAGATCTTCAATCGAGTTCGTCCGACCGCGAGGCGCGGCTCGGCGACATGCGCGGCAAGCTGTTCGCCCGACGCGCGGAACGCATCCGGCCCGGCTGGGATGACAAGGTGCTCGCCGATTGGAACGGCCTGATGATCGCGGCGCTGGTTCATGCCGCCCGCGTGTTCGATCAACCCGGCTGGCTTGATCTCGCGGAAAGGGCCTTCACGTTCGTCCAAGACAAGATGACGGTAGATGGCCGGCTGATCCATTCCTATCGCGCCGGCCAGGGTAAAGCGCCGGCAACGGCCAGTGACTATGCCAACATGATCTGGGGCGCGCTGCGGCTCTATCAGGCCCGCGGCGATCAGCGCTACCTCGACGCGGCCAAGCGCTGGACCGAAGTGCTCGATACCCACTACTGGGATGCGGCCGGCGGCGGCTACATGATGACGGCGGACGATACACCGGATGTCATCGTGCGTCTGAAGCCCGCTCACGACGACGCAACGCCGAGCGCCAATCCGATCATGGTGACGAACCTGGTGCAGCTCTCGCTGCTAACCGGCGAGACCCGCTACATGGATCGCGCCGAGGCGATCCCGCATGCGTTCGCGGCGGATCTGGAACGCAACCTGATCGGCCATTCCGGGCTGCTGGCCAACATGATCGACCTGATGGCGCCACAGCACGTGGTGGTCATCGGCGGTGTGGATGGCAACAGCGCCGCCGCGATGCGCGAGGCGATCGATGATCTGTCGATGCCCGGCGCCGTCCAGCAGATGATCTCAGATACAACCTCTATCCCGGAGAATTCAGTACTCGCGGGTAAAGCGGCGGAGGATGGAAAAGCGACGGCGTACGTCTGTATCGGTCAGCAGTGCTCGCGGCCGATTACGGATGCAGCCGAGCTGGAGCGAGCGCTGCGCGATCAGCGGCTGGTGACGGTGGAGATCGATAAGGGGACGGCTTAGGCCGTCCCAGGGCGCGCCAAGTCTAGACGGACGGATTGGCCGCGCGGGATTGAGCAATCAGGTCCTGCAGGCGCTTGCGCTGCTTGCCGCCGATATCGAAGTTGGTCGGTGACAGCCACGCTTCATAGGCCTGCTTCAGCGCAGGCCAGTCCTTGTCGGTCATCGCGAACCACGCGGTATCACGATTGCGGCCCTTGTAGACGACAGCCTGGCGGAACGTGCCCTCGTAGCTGTAACCCAGGCGCGCCGCCGCCGACCGCGAGGGTCCGTTGTGGGAGTCGCACTTCCACTCATAGCGCCGATAGCCGAGGTCCTCGAACACGTAGCGCATCATCAGGAACATCGCCTCGGTAGCCGCGGCCGTTCGCTGCAGCGATGGCGAATACTTGATGTTGCCGACTTCGATAACGCCGTTATTGGGATCGATGCGCAGAAAGCTGGCGATGCCGATGGCCTGCGCGGTGGCCTTGTTGACGATCGCGTAATACAGCGGATCGATCGATTCAGCGGCCGGCTCGGCCCAGTTCAGATAGTCCTGCAGCGTGCCGAACGGCCCATAGGCCATGTAGGTCCAGCCGCGGCCGTCGTCGCCGGCAACGTTGGCGGCATGCAGGTCGGACGCATGCTTGGCAGGATCGAGACCTTCGACCCGGACGATCTGACCTTGCAGCGGC
>JAEZBZ010000006.1 GCA_023412745.1 Pseudomonadota bacterium
GCGGGCTTTGTCGAAGGGGAGTCCAGCCACCGTCTGGCGTGCCTCTGACCTGTGCGGGAGCGAACGCGGGAGTCTGTTACACCCCTTGATTGAGGTCTCTATAGCGGATACTCAGCCTTTGCAAACCCGATTCCGTTGCGCGTTGGAGTGCAAGGGATTCGGCCGGCCCGAAGCCAATTTCTTGCCCAATGCGACAGGATGGCAAATCTAGCAAAACGCGCACGCCGGCAGATGAAGCGGGTCACGTTGGGGTGGCGGCAATCCGCCGTCGATAACGCACCCCAATGGGTGAAGGCTAGGTTCGGTCCTCTCGCGACGTATCTCGACATGCTGTTCGTGGATCATGGCGTTTTCCGCATGGTCTATGTCAACAAGCACAAGCTCGGCGAGCGCGCGTGGCGTTCGGCGCAGCCGGCTCCCCATCACATCAAGGCGTTGGCGCAGCAGGGCGTGCGGACGATCGTCAATCTGCGCGGACCGCGGCTGTGTGGCAGCTATTGGCTGGAGCAGGAAGCCTGCCGCCGCTATGGCGTGAAACTTGTGGATTTCCAGGTCCGCTCGCGCGATGCGCCGCGACGGTCCGAGCTGTTCGCCGCGCGCGACCTGTTTCAGCGGATTGAATATCCCTTTCTGCTGCATTGCAAATCGGGTGCGGATCGCGCCGGCCTGATGAGCGTGCTGTACCGGTTCCTGCATGAGGGCGTGCCGCTGCCCGAGGCCAAGCGCGAGTTGTCGTTGCGCTACGGCCATATCCGGCAGGCCGACACTGGCATTCTCGACTACTTCTTCGAGCGTTATCTGCAGGATACCGCGACCCGGCCGATGCCGTTCTTCGATTGGGTCGAGCAGGTCTACGATCCCGAGGAACTGCGCCGTACCTTTCGCGCCAACGGCATGGCTAACCGGCTGGTGAACTCGATCTTGCGACGGGAATAACTGTTTTTCTGTCTCTGCAGGGGCTTCTAGCCGGCCGGCATGAGCTGGGACGCGACCAGCCGGGCATACGCGCCGTTGCCGGCCATCAGCTCGGCGTGGGTGCCTTTTTCCACAAGCGTGCCGTCCTCGATGACGGCGATCAGGTCGGCTTGCTGCACGGTCGACAGGCGATGCGCGATGACCAGAGTCGTGCGGTTGCGAGTGAAGGTCGCCAGCGCCTTCTGCACCAGGGCCTCGGATTCGGTATCGAGCGCGCTGGTGGCTTCGTCCAGCAGCAGGATCGGCGCGTCCTTCAGGATCGCGCGGGCCAGCACGATACGCTGGCGCTGGCCGCCGGACAGCCGCTGCCCGCGATCACCGACCGGCGTGTCATAGCCCTGCGGCTGGGTCATGATGAACTCGTGCGCGGCGGCGGCCTGTGCGGCGGCCATGATCTCCGCTTCGCTGGCATTGAGCTTGCCAAGCGCGATGTTGGCGCGGATCGTATCGTCGAACAGCGTCACTTCCTGGCTGACGATGGAAATGGCGCCACGCAGCGATTCCAGCGTCACCGCCCGCAGATCCTGACCGTCGATGGTGATGGTGCCGGAGTCGATGTCGAACAGGCGCGGTACCAAGTTGATGATGGTGGATTTGCCGGCTCCGGAGCGTCCAACCAGCGCCACGGTACTGCCGCCGGGTACCTGGAGGTTGAAGTTCTGCAGCGTACGCACCGGGCTTGCCGGATGGTACGAGAAATCGACGTTGTCGAAATCGATGGCGCCGCTTGTGACCTGCAGCGGCTTGGCGTCCGCCGCATCGACGATGGTCGGCTTGTCGTCGATCAGCTCATAGATGCGCTCGGTCGCCGACAGGCCTTCCTGGATGCGCGCGGACAGATTGCCGAGCGCGCGGATCGGCTGGGCCGCCATCAGGAGCGCGGTGAGAAAGCCCATCAGGTCGCCGATGGTCGAACCGCCCTGCGAGATGCGCCAGTAGGCGAAGGCCACGACGCCCGCCACCGCGACGCCGCCGAGCGCTTCCAGCATCGGATCGAGCCGCGCGCGTGCCCGAACGGCCTTCATTTTCAGCCGGAAGACGTTCTCGAAGCTGTCCCTGACCCGCGTCACCACATAGTTTTCGAGGCGGAATGTCTTGATCAGCCGCGCGCTCGACAGATACTCCGCCAGCAGCGAGGTCATGTCGCCCATGCCGGTCTGTGTCCGGCGTGCGAACTGCCTCAGCCGCTTACTGACGACGGCGATTGGCCATGCCGCGATCGGGTAGACGCCGAGCACAATCACGGTCAGCGCCCAGTCGAGATACAGCATGGTTCCGGCCAGGCCGACGATCATCAGCGTATCGCGGATGGCGGTATTCAGGGCGGCTTGCGCGGCGGTGTGGATGTACTGCACATCGTTGGTCAGCCGAGACATGAGCTGGCCCGGCGCCTCGCGGGTGATGCTGGCGTAGTCCGCCGCGATCAAGCGTGCGAAGGCGTGGCTCTGGATGTCGGTGGTCATGCGCTGCACGATGCGGTTGGTGACCACCGTCTGCAGGTACAGGAAAAAGCTGCGGATCATGGTGACGAACACGATCGCGCCGAGTACCAGCGGCAGCAGGTCCGGGCTGCCGGTCATCAGTGAGTCGAACGACTGCTTGATTATGATTGGGTAGCTGGCGCTGGCCGCCGCCAGCAAACCTGTGAGAGACAGTGCCACCAGAAGCTGCCGCCAGCGCGGCCAGACCCACTCCTTCAGGAACCGGGCGAGCAGAACCTTGTAGCGGGCGTCAAGGCTGACGACCGCCGGCTTCTGGACTGAGCCGCTCGGGTCGGCTTGGGGCACACATCCTCCAAAACGTGATTGTCGCGCAGTCATCGGCTGCGCTTGTGACGGCGTCAGGCTTGGCTTGCCCCGGGAATTGGCGATGTGTCCGGATCAAGCAGGCGATGCAGATGGACGATGAAATAGCGCATGTGCGCGTTGTCGACCGTGCTCTGCGCCTTGGCCTTCCAGGCTTTGTGAGCTTCGGCGTAGTTCGGATAGATGCCGACGACGTCGAGCTTGTCGAGGTCGCGGAACGTTACGCCATGAAGGGATTCAAGCTCGCCTCCGAACACGAGGTGCAAGAGCTGCTTGGGCGGTTGCTGAGTGCTCATTGGCTGCGTGCTCCTGCAATCGCGTTGCGCTGATCGTCACCCATTGCCTGATGCGGCGCCCGAGGGCAAGAGCGCGCGCTGGCGCACCGGCCCGCTATTCGTCACGCAAGGCCCGCGAGTGCCGAAATCGCCATGTCGGCAAGCAGGCCCAGGAACAGGGCCCAGCCGACGTCGCGGTTCGAACGGAACCGGCGCAGGCAATTCAAAGAGTCATCGATATTGAGCGTGGCCACCTGCCAAGCGAGCTGCACGCCGACGAGCGCCAGAGCCGTATAGAAGATCAGATGCGCGCCGGCCGCAAATCCTGCAATCGCCCACAGGATGACGGCAGCCGAATAGAACCCGGCGATCCAGTCTTTCGTCGCATGGCCGAACCGCAGAGCCGTGGAGCGCAGACCCAGCATGGCATCGTCATCTTTGTCCTGATGGGCGTAAATCGTGTCATAGCCGACGGTCCAAAACACACAGCCGAGGTAGAGCGCGATCGGTGCCAGCGACAGTTCGCCATAGATCGCAGCCCAGCCGACCAGCGCGCCCCACTTGAAGGTCAGCCCGAGGACCACTTGCGGCCACGAGGTGAACCGCTTCATGAAGGGATAGATCGCGACCAGCGCCAGCGATGAGATGGCGAGCCAGATCGTGAACTCGTTGAACTGCAGCAACACCAGCAGCCCGGTCAGCGATAGCGCGATGGCGAACATCAGCGCCTGCATCACGCTGACCTGGCCGGACGGGATCGGCCGACTGGCGGTGCGCGCAACGCTGCCGTCGTAATCGCGGTCGACGATGTCGTTATAGGTGCAGCCGGCGCCGCGCATGACCAACGCGCCGACGGCGAACAGCACGAGATACCAAAGGCTTGGGTAGGGACGGCCGCGCGCGAGTTCGGCCAGCGCCAGCGCCCACCAGCAGGGGAACAGAAGCAGCCACGTGCCGATCGGCCGGTCGACGCGCGCCAGTTTCATGTAGGGCAGCACGAATGCCGGCGCATAGCGATCCACCCAGTTGTCTGGTGGGGCATCGGCAATCAGAACGGGGCTCTCGGATGGTGGGCGCATGTGCCTGAAATGGATTGCAACGGGATTGGCGGCAAACTAGGCGGCAAGCTTCGCGGCCGCAACGCTCTGGCAGCGAAAAGTGGCCATCGCACGATAGCACGAGCCGGAACGACGCAGTTGGGTTAAGAAGCGGCATGGCCATTCATGATTTCAGCGCGCAGCGGCTTTTCGTCGAGCACGACCTCGCACCCGGGGTTGCCGTCGCGTGCGCGCCCGAGCAGGTGAACTACCTGCGCAACGTGCTGCGGCTCGCCGACGGCGCCGAGATCCTCATTTTCAACGGCCGCGATGGCGAGTGGAAAGCGACACTGCAGATCACCGGCAAGCGCACCTGCAGCCTTGAGCCGGTCGCGCGCGTCCGCGAGCAGCAGGACGGCCCCGACATTCACTACGTATTCGCGCCGCTGAAGCGGGCGCGGCTGGACTATATGATCCAGAAGGCGACTGAGCTCGGTGTCGCGCGGCTGCAGCCCGTGCTGACCCGGCATACCATCGCCGAGCGGGTCAATCTGGGCCGCATGCGCGCCAACGCCATCGAGGCAGCGGAGCAGTGCGGTATCCTGCGCATCCCGGACATCGGTGAGCCCGCCCGCCTCGATCGGTTGATTGCGGCCTGGGATCCGGCCCATCCGCTGGTGTTCTGCGACGAGGCGGCCGAGCTTCAAAGCCCGCTGGAGGCGTTATCGCGACTGCAGCCCGGCCGCGTGGGGCTTCTGATCGGGCCGGAGGGTGGTTTCGCAACCGACGAGCGCGAGTTGTTGATCCGGCAACCTTTCACCGTTCGCCTGTCCCTCGGTCCGCGGATCATGCGCGCCGATACCGCCGCGATCGCTGCGCTGGCGCTGATCAATGCGGCACTGGGCGATTGGCGAGGTGCTTGAAAGTCCGGCCTTTTCGATCTGCTGGATCGGACGACCCGACGCCACTTGCGCGGGCCGTGCGAAGGGGGCACTTGTGGTTTGATGAAGACGGCGATAACTCTCGCGACGAAGACTTCATCATTTCCGAACTAACGAACAAAAGCCCAGAGGACGCGATGTCGACACGACAGGAAGCAGGGACGCCTAGTCCGACAGTGGGCGGCAAGGATGATCTCGTCGCGTGGATTGCGGCCGGCTCAAAGCCAAAAGACCACTGGCGCATCGGCACCGAGCACGAAAAGTTCGTTTTCCAGACCGATACCCTTGGCCCGGTGCCCTATGAAGGCCCGCGCGGCATCCGCGCACTGATGGAAGGCCTGATCGAGCGTCACAAGTGGGAGCCGATCATGGAGGGCGAGAACATCATCGCTCTCAAGCGGCCAGCCGGAGAAGGTTCGGAGACGATCTCGCTGGAGCCAGGTGGGCAGTTCGAGCTGTCGGGCGCGCCTGTCGAAACCGTGCATCAGACCTGCGCCGAGACCCGTCAGCATCTCGTTGAGGTATCAGAGGTCGGCAACAGGCTGGGGCTGGGCTTCCTCGGCCTTGGTTTCTCGCCGAAATGGACACTCGCCGAAACTCCGCGCATGCCCAAGCAGCGCTATGGGGTGATGACGCGCTATATGCCCCAGGTCGGCTCGAACGGCCTCGACATGATGTACCGGACCTCGACTATCCAGGTGAACCTGGACTTCGGCGACGAGGCCGACATGGTCAAGAAGTTCCGCGTATCTCTGGCGCTGCAACCCATCGCGACGGCGCTGTTCGCATCCTCGCCGTTCAAGGAAGGCAAGCCGAACGGTTTCAAGTCTCTACGCTCTGAAGTCTGGCGCGATACCGACCGCAACCGCACCGGCATGCTGCCGTTCGTTTTCGAGCCGGGCATGAGCTTCGAGCGCTATGTCGACTATGCACTCGATGTACCGATGTACTTCGTCTACCGCGATGGCCGCTACATCGACGTCGCCGGCGCATCGTTCCGGGATTTCATGGCGGGGCGGCTGGCGCAGTTGCCCGGCGAACGCCCGACGATGGACGACTGGTCGGATCACGTCACGACACTATTTCCGGAAGTGCGCATGAAGCGCTTTCTCGAAATGCGCGGCGCCGATGGCGGACGCTGGCGCCGCATCTGCGCGCTGCCGGCGTTCTGGGTCGGGCTCCTCTATAGTGGCTCGGCGCTCGATGCGGCCTGGGATCTGGTCAAGGACTGGTCGACAGAGGACCGGCAAGGTCTGCGCGACGGCGTGCCGGTCGCGGCGCTCGACGCCAGGTTCCGCGATGGCACCGTGCGCGACATCGCCTCGCGGGTAGTGGATATTGCGCGGTCCGGGCTGGTTGACCGCAAGCGCTTGAACGTCAACGGCCGCGACGAGACTATCCATCTGGATTTCGTGGCCGAGATCGTGGCCAGCGGTCGCACGCCCGCCGATGACCTGCTGGAGCGCTACGCGGGGCCATGGCAGCAGAATATCGATCATGTTTTCAGGGACTACGCGTTCTGAGAACGCGTGGCGCCCTTACATCTCGCGGTTGCCTGATCACGACTACGGGATCGGCCGAAAGAGGGCCTTAAACGGTCCGGAGGATTAACGATATCCTCGCTTACCGAGCCAGTCTGGTGCCATTGGCGAGTTCGGGCATGGACGGTTCAGACTGTATTCATGCAACATACGCGATAAGTGGTGGCACTCAGGACTGGAGATCCACACGTGTACCGGATGCTGCTGTTTATTGCGCTGATCTCCGGCGGTCTGGCGGGTTCTGCCCCCACTGCCGCCGAGATGACGGTCGCACAAGCGAGCAGTTGCGCCGACAGCTGCCGTGCGCAATACAACCAATGCCGGATCTCGACCAAAGGCTCGCCGTCCTGCGATGCGCAGTTCGCGGCCTGCATGCGTCGGTGCATTCCCAGCCGCGCCAGATAGGGAATTGACGCGGCCCCCGGCCCACCTAAGCTTAGCGACAGGGTACGCTTACTTGGAGAAGGTCTTCAGGTAAGCGATGAGATCGCGCCTGTCGGCGGGATCGCGCAGGCCAGCGAACGCCATCTTGTTCCTGGGCATGAAGGCGGCCGGGGCTTCCAGGTATTTGAACAGGTTGTCTTCGGTCCAGGCCAAGCCCTTCTGGCCCGCTTCCTTGTTGGCCGCGGAGTAGTTGAAGCCTTCTACGGCGCCCGCCGGACGGCCAACGATGTTGTTGAGTGACGGACCCACGGCGTTCTTCGCGGTGTCGCCTATCTGGTGACAGGCGCGGCATCTCTTGAAGACCTGCTCGCCGTTCGCAGCATCCTGAGCCGAGGACGGTGCCGGGATGAGAAACAACAAAGCTGCCGCTGCGAGATACGTCCGATGCATTGCTGATGCTTCCCCTCGTCTTACCGTGGTCTTTAATATTTCAAAAAGCCTACCACTGCACGCGCGCTATAGACGGCCGTGTGACACTGAAGCGCGGACTGAAGCCGAAACGTAGCCGATGAATTTGGCAGGGCCACGGCTGAGTTGTGCTTGATGTCGCGCGCCCTGTTGCTGCGCTGTCGGTTGCGTGCGAAATAGGGCGCGAGGGATGGCGATTGTGTTGCGCGACCAGCCCGCGCCGCCGCGATGCGTGACGATCGCGGATCACAGTTCAGCTCACCAGCAGGCCGCGTGCGGACCATGGCCTGCCCCAGAGGTTCGATATGTCTTCAATTCTGCTGCCGGAGCCTGATGCAGAGGTCGTCGGCCGCCGCGGTGCCATCGTTTCCGACCTGAAGGCCCTGGT
>JAEZBZ010000015.1 GCA_023412745.1 Pseudomonadota bacterium
GCACTATGCGCTTCATCCAATCCAGGTCGGGCACGATGGGATAAAAAACGTCGAGACCGTTCGCTGGCGTGCTCATGACTTCCTGTCCAGATCGAAGAACGGCGTTCCCGCGACGGGGGTCGAGGGCTCGGCCATGTCGCGCATTTCCATCAGGCCGGATTCGACCGCCGTACGCCCCGCCGCGATTGCCGATGCAAACGCCGCCGCCATCCGTGCCGGATCACCGGCCTTGGAAACGGCCGTGTTCAGCAGCACCGCATCATAGCCCATTTCCATCGCCTCACAGGCGTGCGACGGCGCGCCGATGCCGGCATCGATGATCAGCGGCACATCCGGGAAGTAATTTCGCATGGTGCGCAGCGCGTAGCGATTGTTGAGCCCTCGCCCGGTACCGATCGGCGCGCCCCACGGCATCAGCACCTCGCAGCCCGCTGCCATCAGACGCTCGGCCGCGCCCAGATCCTCCGTGGTGTAGGGAAACACCTGGAAGCCGTCGTTGACCAGCGCGGTCGCGGCCTCAACGAGACCGAACAGATCCGGCTGCAACGTATCGTCATTGGCGATGACTTCGAGCTTGATCCAATTTGTGCCGAACAGTTCGCGCGCCATTTGGGCGGTGGTGATGGCTTCCTTTGGCGTGCGACAACCGGCGGTGTTTGGCAGCACGCGCACGCCGAGATCGCGGATCAGATCCCAGAACCGCTGGCCAGTGTTGCCGCCCGCCGTCTCACGCCGCACCGAGACCGTCACAACGCCGACCTCAGCCGCCTTTACCGCATCGGAGAGAATTTGCGGCGAGGCATACTGCGCCGTGCCCAGCAGCAGGCGCGAATTGAGCTTCACACCGTAAAGCCGCAGCGGCGTTGCGCCTGTCGATCCAGTTTCGATGACGCTCATAGTCCTCAGCCGCCCTGGCGCGGCGAAACGATTTCGACGTGATCACCGTCGGCCAGCGCGCGGCCCGTACGCGCGCGCTCCGGCACGAAATCGCCATTGACCGCGGTTGCGATGCGCTGCTCCGCCAGCCCGATCTCGGCGATCAGGTCGGCCAGCGTCCGCGCCTTGGTCAACTGCCCGCGGCCGTTAACCAAAACATGCAGCTCCGCTACCGTTTTAAATTGGCTTTCCATCATTTCCATCAGCTCGTGGTGTTGAGCCAGACATTGCCCCGATGGCGTTCGATTGCAAGGGCTTCGCGCGGTTGACGCTGGCCCTTCACCGCTTGTCTGCTGCCCGCTACGCGCCAAACGCGAGTTGCACCTTCATCGCCCGGGACCGGTCACTGGCCAGCTCGAACGCCTCCGCCGCCTTCTCGAACGGCAGCGTTGCCGTTAGCAGCGGCTTCACATCGACCAGCCCCTTGGACAGCAGCTCAACCGCCAGGCCGAATTCCTCATGGAAGCGGAACGTGCCACGCAGCTCCAGCTCCTTGGCGACGAGCGTGTTGATCGGCAATGTCACCGTACCGCCAAGCCCGACCTGGACAATCACCGCGCCGGGCCGCAGCGCCTCCAGCGCGCCGACCAGCGCCCGCTCCGTGCCGGAGGCTTCGAACATCACATCGAAGGTGCCCTTATCCGACGTATAGCCAAGCAGCGCATCCGGATCGCTGGCCACATTCAGAGCGCGATCGGCACCGGCTTTGGCCGCGATCGCCAGCGGCAGCTCGGCGATATCGGTGGCCACGACGTCGACGGCACCGGCCCGGCGCGCGGCGATGATGCTGAGCACGCCGATCGGCCCCGAACCCGTCACCAGCACCCGCTTGCCGAGCAATGGCCCGGCCCGACGTGCGCCATGCAGGCAGACCGCCAGCGGCTCGGCCATCGCCGCCTCGCCCGCCGTCACGTGATCGGCGACGCGGTAACACTGGCCTTCCTCGGCTACCAGTTGCTGCCGGAACGCACCCTGCACATGGGGGAAGCGCATGGCGCTGCCATAGAAACGCATGTCCAGGCAGTGGTTCTGGCGGCCCTCGGCGCAATAGCGGCAGCGGCCGCACGGTCGGCTGGGGCTGACTGCGACGCGATCGCCGACGCGAACTTGGGTGACTCCGGCGCCAATCGCGTCGACCACGCCGGCCACCTCGTGCCCCAGCACCATCGGTTCGCGCACGCGGACCGTGCCGAAGCCACCATGATGATAATAGTGGAGATCCGAGCCGCAGATGCCGCCCGCCTCGATGGCCACCCGCACATCGCGAGGCCCGAGCGCCGGCACGTCGCAGGCCTCGACCCGCAGATCCTTCGGCGCATGAATGACGACCGCCCGCATAAGTCCTCCCCCGGATAGCATTTTCCCTGTATCGCCGGTCTCCAATTGCATAGGGTCCGGCTTGGGCCGATGATAGCGGCCTCCATAGACATAAGGAAATGCCCCATGGGTCTCGAAAAGTTTAGCCTTAAAGGTCGCAACGCGCTTGTTACCGGTTCCAGCCAGGGTATTGGCAATGCCATCGCCACCGGGTTGGCAGAAGCCGGCGCTACCGTCATCCTCAACGGTCGCGATGCCGACAAGCTGGAGAAAGCCCGGGCCACTTTGGCTGCAGCCGGACACACAGTCCACGCGCGCGCATTCGACGTCAGCAAATCCGAAACCTGCTCCGCGGGCGTCGACGAGATCGAGAAGGAGATCGGTCCAATAGACATTCTGGTCAACAACGCCGGCATGACGCGCCGCGCGCCGACCGAAGATGTCACGGACGAAATCTGGCATGAAGTCATCCGCACCAACCTGGATGGCGTGTTCTTCATGGCGCGCGCAGTCGGCCGCCACATGATCCCGCGGAAGCGCGGATCAATTATCAACATTTGCTCGGTGATGAGCGAGTTGGGTCGGCCAACTGTGGTGCCCTATACGGCGTCCAAGGGCGGCGTGAAAATGATGACGAAGGGTCTAGCCGCCGACTGGGGCAAGCACGGCATCCGCGTCAATGGTATTGGACCGGGCTACTTCACGACACCGCTGAACAAGGCGCTGATTGATGACGCCAAGTTCTCCGCCTGGGTTGAAAGCCGCACGCCGCTCGGTCGCTGGGGCGGGACGGAAGAGCTGATTGGCGCGGCTGTCTATCTGGCGTCCGACGCATCAAGCTTCGTCACCGGACACGTGCTGTTTGTCGACGGCGGATTGACGGCCGTCGTCTAAAGCTACGCCTACAACCGGCCGCTCCCGAAGATACTGCAAGACCGGGAGCGGCGAACCCCTCGCCTAGCTCCAGCCGTTGTTTGACCACGATCATCCGATCTAGAGTCTTTCCGCCAAATGACGGGAGCGCCATAGGACGTTGTTTCGGCGCGCTTCTCAGGGAAAGCGCTGAACGTTGATTTTGACATGCCCTGGGGCGCGCGACGTTCAGGCACCTGCTCAGATTTGGGGGCGAGATGTTCAAGGATCTGATGACATCGCGGCGGTTCGCGCCCATCTTCTGGTGTCAGCTTTTCTCAGCGCTCAACGACAATTTCGTCAAGAACGCACTGGTCATCCTGATCCTCTACCACTCTGCCAGCTCCAATAGCGCGGCGCTCGTAACGTTAGCCGGCGCGGTGCTGATCGCGCCGTTTCTCGTTCTCTCCGCGCTCGGCGGCGAGATGGCCGACAAGTATGACAAGGCCTGGATGGCCAGGACCCTTAAGCTCGCCGAAATCCCGATCGCGGGCGTCGCGGCGGCGGGTTTTCTATTGAACTCCATCCCGTTGCTGTTCGTGGCACTCGGCCTTTTCGGCATCATGGCCGCGCTGTTTGGACCGATCAAATACGGCATTCTTCCCGATCATCTGGAGACCCGCGAACTTCCCGCCGGCAACGCCCTGGTCGAGGGCGCGACGTTCGTCGCCATTCTGGTCGGCACCATTGCCGGTGGACTCGCGGCTGCCGAGCGAGACGCCGCCTGGATCATCGCGATCATCGTCATGGGCATGGCCGTAGTGGCTCTGCTTTCGGCGCGCACAATCCCAGATACCGGCGCCGCAGCACCAGACCTCAAGATCACGCGCAATCCGATCAGTTCCACCGCCGCGCTGCTCAAAGATCTCAAGTCCCAGCCGCGCTTGTGGACCGGTGGCCTGATCGTGTCGTGGTTCTGGCTGGTCGGCGTTATCGCGCTGTCGCTGCTACCGACACTGACGAAAGAACGCCTCGGCGGTACGGCGGAAGTCGTCACGCTGTGCCTGTTCGTATTCACGGTCGGCATCGCGGTTGGCTCAGGCATCGCCGCGCGCGCCAGCCACTCCCGGCCCAATCTTGCTCTGGTGCCTATTGGCGCGCTGCTGATGGGCATTTTCAGTGCCGATCTGGCCTGGGTGTCGTCCGGCTTTACACCTGGCGCCACGCTGCTGACGCCGACTGAGCTGGTCAGCTCGTTCTCGGGCTGGCGATTCCTGTTCGGGCTGTTCGCCCTGGCGGCATCCGGCGGACTGTTCATCGTGCCCTCGTTCGCCGCTGTGCAGGCTTGGGCGCCGATCGACAAACGCGCCCGTGTGGTCGCAGCCGTCAACGTGCTCAACGCCGCGTTCATGGTCGCCGCCAGCCTGATGGTGTCGCTACTGCAGACCATGGGCATCGGTCCGTCGCCGCTCCTGTTCGGCCTCGGCTTCGCCAATCTCGTCGTGCTCGGCCTTGTCATCCGTGCCTGGGGCAAGGATGGCGTGCAGGACGTCGCAGCGTTTCTGTTCCGCCTCTGCTACGGCCTGGAAGTGAAGGGCCTGGAGAACCTGCCGCTGGCTGGTGAGCCCACCATCATCACGCCGAACCATGCCAGCCTGATGGACGGGCCCGTGATGCATTCCATCTTGCCCGGACACGCCGCCTTCGCCGTTGACACGACGATCGCGGAGGCTTGGTGGGCGAAGCCGTTCATGAAGATAATCAACGCCTACACCATGGACCCCATGCGCCCCATGGCGACGCGCGCGCTGGTTAATGTCGTCAAGGACGGCCAGACGCTGGTCATCTTCCCGGAAGGCCGCGTCACGGTCACCGGTGGGCTGATGAAGGTCTACGATGGCGCGGCCATGATCGCGGACAAGTCGAATGCCAACATCGTGCCGGTGTGCATTGAGGGGCTGTCGCATTCGCCATGGAGCTACCTGCACCGCGCGCAGACGAAAAAGATGTGGTTCCCGAAAGCTCGCGTCACCATCCTGCCGCCGCGCAAACTTAATGTTCCTGCCGAATTGAAAGGCAAGGCCCGCCGCCAGGCAGCGGGTTCTGCCCTGCAGGACGAGATGATCAACGCCGCCGTGGAAACGGCGCGGATCGACCAGACCTTGTTCCAGGCGCTACTCGCAGCCAAGGCGACGCGCGACACCGGCAAGCCCGCCGTCATGGACGCGCTCGGCACCAAGCTTTCCTACAGGAAACTGGTGCTTGGCGCGCAGGTACTGGGGCGCAAACTGGAGCCGCTGGCGCCGGTCGGCGCGGCCGTCGGCGTCATGCTGCCGAACTCCGCCGGAGTTACAGTCACCTTCTTCGCGCTGCAGACCATCGGCCGCGTGCCCGCGATGCTGAACTTCACCGCTGGGCCGCAGAATGTCCTGTCGGCCTGCCAGGCGGCACAAGTGAACGTCGTGCTAACCTCACGCGTGTTCGTTGAGAAAGCGCGGCTGACTGATCTCGTCGAGCGGCTCGCAACGCATGTCAAAGTCGTCTACCTGGAGGATCTCCGCGCCCGCATCACGATCGGCGACAAGCTGGCGGGTCTGCTGATCGGCAACCGCCCACAAGTCGAGCGCGATTACAATTCACCCGCCGCCATCATGTTCACGTCCGGCTCGGAGGGCGTACCGAAGGGCGTCGTGCTGTCCCATCGCAACATCCTGGCCAACTGCGCCCAGGCGCTGACGCTGATCGCCGCCAATGGCGAAGACACGGTTTTTAACGTGCTGCCGGTGTTCCATTCGTTCGGGCTTACGGCCGGAACGCTGATGCCGCTGATCGGCGGCATCCCGGTGTTCATGTATCCCTCGCCGCTGCATTACCGCATCGTGCCGGAGCTGATCTATCAGTCCAACGCCACCATCCTGTTCGGCACCGACACGTTCCTCAACGGCTATGCGCGGGTTGCCAATCCGTACGACTTCCATTCCGTGCGGTTGATCTTCGCCGGTGCGGAAGCGGTCAAACCGCGCACACGCGAGCTGTATCTGGAGAAGTTCGGCGTTCGCATTCTCGAAGGCTACGGCGTCACGGAAGCCGCGCCCGTGCTCGCCCTCAACACGCCGATCGCCAATAAGATTGGCAGCGTCGGGCGGTTGTCGCCCCAGATGGAAGCGCGCCTGGAGCCGGTGCCGGGCATCGAGGAAGGCGGGCGTCTGTTCGTGCGCGGTCCCAACGTGATGCTCGGCTATTATCGCCTGGAAGCTCCGGGCGTCATCGAGCCGCCGCTCGATGGCTGGCACGATACCGGCGACATCGTCACCATTGATGCGCAGGGCTTCATCTCCATCAGGGGCCGCGCCAAGCGCTTCGCGAAAATCGGTGGCGAGATGGTGTCGCTGTCGGCGGTCGAGACCCTCGCCGCCGAACTGTGGCCGGGCTCTGTCTCAGTGATCGTGGCGGTGCCGGATGCGCGCAAGGGCGAGCGGCTGATCCTGGTGACCAACGCCAGTGGCGCCAACCGCGAAGCCATCATGCGTCACGCCAGGGCCAAGGGCGCCTCCGAACTGATGGTGCCGGCGAAGGTGATGGTCGTGCCGCAAGTGCCGCTGCTCGGCTCCGGCAAGCCGGATTTTGCAGGCACGCAAAAGCTCGTTCAGGAAAAGCTCAACGCCAATCAAAGCGTCGGTGTCGAGCCGCAAGCGGCACCGCAACCGGCGTAGCGTGTCGCAACACTAGCCCTCAACCCGCATGATGCCCTTGTGAACTGCGCCGCGCTCCAGGTAGTCGGCGACCGCGTGCGCCAGCACCGGCGACAACAGGAAGCCGTGACGGAACGCGCCGTTCACGTAGATCCGCTGACCACGCACGATGGCTTTGGGAATGTTGTCGGAAAACGCGGGGCGAACACCCGCCGACAGTTCGAGGATCGACGCCTCGGCGAATCCAGGATGCAGTGCGTAAGCCATGCCGAGCAGTTCGAGCGCGGAACGCACCGTCATCGGTGCATCGTCGTCGCGCTCGATTACGGTGGCGCCGACCATGAAGTATCCATCACCCCACGGCACGACATAGAGCGGATAGCGGGGATGTAGCAGCCTGACCGGTCGCGCCAGTGTCAGCTCGGGCGCGCGCAGCAATAGCCGTTCGCCGCGCACGCCGCGCAAGGTCGGAAGCTCATCCCGCGCCGCGATCCCGCGGCAATCTATGGTGATGCCGGCGTTGGCTTCACCCACATCGGATTCCGGCACCGGCTCGCCGAGTACGATCTTCGCGCCCAACCGGCGCGCTTCATCGGCCAGGTACTGCAGCGCCACGCGCGGCGGCATGTGGCATTCGTCCGCATAGAACAGGCCACGCGCGAACCGCCCGGCAAGATCGGGTTCCAGCCCGGCCAGTTCCTCGCCGTTGATTTCGCGATGGCCGTTGGTCATCCGCGCGAAACGAATGAGTTCGCTGCGATCCCGGCTACTTGCGACCACCAGCGTGCCGTTGCAGATCACACCGGGGTAAGCCGCGCGCCACAGCGTGAGACCTTCCAGGCCCAAATCGCGCACTACCGGCTCTGCGGCTTCCGCCTCGCAATAGGGCGCCAGCATCGCGCCGGCAAAGCGGCTCGCAGCACCCGACGCGATATCCGCCGTCGCCTCATACAGTGTGACGCGATGGCCGCGGCAGGCCAGTTCATAGGTCTGCCACAGGCCGAGGACGCCTCCCCCAATCACCGTAATGTCGCGTTTGCTCAACGTCGTCGTCCGTTCAATCTCGCGCCCCGGCCGCTTGATGGGCCCTAATCACCCAGCGCTACGCCTTCCCGCCGCGGATCCGCGCCACCTTCCAGACCCTTCGGCCCGACCGCGATAATATGCAGGCCCGAGGTCATCAGATCCGGCATGACTGCATGGCCGAACGCACGCATGCGCAGGGCGTGCAATAGCGACGGCGCCGACAGCCACGGCCGCAGCAACGCCTGCCAGCTCATCGCCGCATCATACTCGATTTCGAACGGCCCACCGCGACTGCCGAAATTCACCAGCGCTGCCGCAGCCTGGGCGTCCATATCCCAGTCGATCATGGCCACGAGGGCCTTCACGACATAGAGAATGATGCGGCTGCCGCCCGGCGATCCCAGCACGGCTTTGACGTTGCCTGCCTCATCGAAAACGATGGTCGGTGCCATGGAGCTGCGCGGACGGCGATCCGGCCCGACGGCATTGGCGATCGGACGGCCTTCGCGATCAACCGAGCGAAACGAGAAATCCGTCAGTTCGTTGTTGAGCAGGAAGCCCGCCGACAGCACCCGCGAACCGAACACCGACTCGATCGTGGTGGTCATCGCCACGGCGTTGCCGTCGCCATCAATGATCGAGATGTGGCTGGTTCCGGTGCTTTCCAGCGTCGCGTCGATGCCGAATGCCTGACGGGCGACGCCTGGCGGGGTTCCTGGATGTGGCCGCGCCATCGCCCGCTCGGCATCGATCAGCTTCCGTCGTTCAGCCATATAACTTGCGTCGAGCAGCGTGGTCGGAACCTTCACGAAATCCGGATCGGCGATGTAGCGGTCGCGATCGGCATAGGCGAGCTTCTCGGCTTCCGCGATGAGGTGGAGGGCCTGCGGGTTGAGCGCGGCAGCCGGCCCGCGCCCGAGGTCGAACGGCTCCAGCAGCATCAGGGTCTGCCCGACCGTCGTACCGCCCGACGACGGCGGCCCCATCCCGCAAACGCGATATTTTCTATACTCCACGCAGACCGGCGGCCGCTCCTTGACTTGGTAACTGGCCAGATCCTGCAGGGTCAGGTCACCCGGATGATTGGGAGCATTTCGGGCCGCCGTTACCACCGCATCGGCTACGGGACCACGATAGAAGCCATCCGCCCCTTGCTCGGCGATGCGCCGCAGCGTCTCCGCGAAGGCCGGGTTCTTGAGCTTGTAGCCGATCGGCCGGGCAGACCCCACCTCGTCGAAATAGAGTTTGCGCGCAGTCTCCTCGAAATTCGCCGCGCCTTGCCAACTCAGCAACAGATTGAGACGCGAGGAAACCGGAAATCCTTGTTCCGCCAATGTAATCGCCGGCTGAAACAACCGCGGCCACGGCAGCCGGCCGTACCGACGATGCACCGTCTCCAACAGGCGAACTAGGCCCGGAACGCCGATGCTCAGGCCTGAATGTACCGCCTCATAGAACGGTAGCGATCGGCCATCGCGCAGGAACCGGTCCGGACGGGCAGCAGCGGGCGCGGTCTCGCGGCCATCGTAAGTGCGGAGCTGCTTGGCGGCAGCATCCCAATGCAGGATGAATGCGCCGCCTCCGATCCCCGACGATTGCGGCTCGACCACATTGAGCACGAGTTGTACGACGATCGCGGCATCGATGGCGCTGCCGCCATCGCGCAGCGCCTCGCGCCCGGCATCCACCGCGAGCGGGTTGGCCGCGGACACCATATACCGGGTTGCATGGGCGAGCTGGCCTTCGCTGCGACCAGTGCCGGCTTCCGGCTCGAACAGGCCGCGCTGTGCCTGGCTCGGCGCTGTCAAAAGGGCGGTCAGGGCGACCAGCACTGCCAATGCGACCGCTACAAAGCGCCACCTGGGCACCGCGCTGCCTCCGCACTGCATCATCTCAAACCGCCACCTTGAGCATTTCCGGTTCGCCAGCTTTACGACCAGTTCGCGTCCAGGTCACCCTCCGTCCCGGCGTCGCGGGAAAAGGCGCCGCGCCCGGCCGTGCCCCAGCCCGAATCACCACCTCGAATCGATTGTGGCACTCGGGCCGCATCGGTGAGTTACGCACCGGCGATTTCTGTTCCCGGCGGAACTGATAAGCCCCCTGCGCGTCACTAGAATGATCCGACTTACGCCATTCGGGCCGGACCTGGGCGGGATGGCTACACGATCGCGTGATCCGATGCGCCGCACGGGCAACACTGACGGCCTCGCGCAACGGTTCCGCGGAGAAGACAAGCAATGTTGACCTTAGTGTGACTTTCATGTGTCGGCGTTGGGAACGCGACTGCTGTATAGGACTTATTTATCAAGCCACGGTCAAAGTGGGCAGCCGGTGATTGGGCTCACCGGGTCATTCAACATGTTGGGATAGCGGAGTAAGAGATGATCCTTCGCCAGATCGTTGGGACGGTTGCGGCCGCCGCGATAGCAGCATCGCTGACGGCGACTGTCGGTTTTGCAGCACCGGGAGGTTCGCAGTCGAATTCGTTCTGGGGTGGCAGCGCCGAGTACGGCGGCGGCCGCCAGAGCATCCCGTTTGACCAGAAGTACCGGCAGGGTGAAGTCATCGTCAGCTTCGGCGATCGCCGTCTTTATCTGGTGACGGCCCCGGGCAAGGCCATCAGCTATCCGATCGCGGTGCCGCGCGAACAGAGCCGCTGGGAAGGCAACACCAGCGTGTCGAACAAGCGCGAGAACCCCTCCTGGACGCCGACCCCGGAGATGATCCGCGAAAACCCGCGCCTGCCGAGCTGGGTGCCGGGTGGCCATCCGATGAATCCGATGGGCGTGCGCGCGCTGTATCTGGGATCGAGCATGTATCGCATCCACGGCACCGATGCGCCGTGGACGATCGGTGAGGCCGTCTCCAAGGGCTGCATCCGCATGTACAATGAGGACGTGCTGGACCTATATCCGCGCGTGCCGGTTGGTTCCAAGGTGGTCGTTACCTGGCAGCGCATCACGACTCCGCCTGTCGCCGGCGAAACCAGCGAACGGCCGCAGCGTGTGGTGTCGCGCCGTGCTCAGCGGACTGCGGCCACGCAGTAAGCGCCTTCCGCATTTCGGAGGAATTGCAAACGGGCGGTCCAGGACTGCCCGTTTTGCGTTCTGATAGTCGGCCAGGGATCAGAGATCTGTGGAGCTGGACGAAGCTCCAGCTCATCGCAACGGCGTGCCGCACTTCATCGGCGCGATGTCGAAATGATGCGCGGTCTCCTTCGCGCCGAGCTTCTCGTAGAGCGCGATCGCCGGCGCATCCACGAGATCGGCCTGAACGAAAATCACATAGGCATCCCGCCGACCGGCTTCCGCGCGCAAGGCGTTGATCACCGCCGTCGCGATACCTTTGCGCCGATGCGCCTTATCGACGGCGAGATCGTAGATGTAGATCTCGCGGCGATCCTGTTCGAACTTGTCGAGCTGATACGCCGCCAGCCCGCCGACCACAGCCTCATCAACCGTCGCCACGATAGCGATAAAGTGCGGCTTGCCGAGCAGATCGGCCAGATACGCATCATTCGGCTGATTGCCGAGATACGTTTCCGGCTCCTCAAACGCGGCCGCGAAGACGGCCAGCAACTCCCGCACCAGACTGACGTCGGCAGCGCCCAGCACCCGCGTTCGGAACTGCTGTGTCATGGTGCTCGGCCGGCCCGCCTCAGTGCGCCTCTTCCCAGTTCGCGGCCGCCTTGGCATCAACCTTCAGCGGCACGCTGAGCACGATGGCAGGTTCCGGGCTCTTTTCCATAACGTTCCGCACGGTATCGATCGTCTTGGCGATTTCGGCCTCTTTCGCTTCGAAAATTAATTCGTCGTGCACCTGCAGCAGCATGCGCGCCGACGACAGCTTCGCATCCTCCAGCGCCTCCGGCATGCGGATCATGGCGCGGCGAATGATGTCCGCTGCCGAGCCCTGGATCGGCGCATTGATCGCGGCCCGCTCCAGGAAGCCGCGCACCGACGGGTTGCGCGTGTTGATCTCCGGATAGTGAATGCGCCGGCCGAAGATGGTCTCGACGTAGCCGTTGTCGTGCGCGAACGCCTTGGTACGATCCATATAGTCGCGAATGCCCGGGAATCGCTCGAAGTAAGTCTTGATGTAGGCGCCGGCTTCCTCGCGCGAAATCCCGAGTTGGTTGGCCAGGCCGAATGCCGAGATACCGTAGATGATGCCGAAGTTGATCGCCTTGGCGCGGCGGCGCACCTCCGGCGGCATGTCCTTCACGGGTACGCCGAACATCTCCGACGCCGTCATGGCGTGAATATCCAGGCCATCGGCGAACGCCTGCCGCAGCGCCGGAATATCGGCAATATGCGCCAGCACGCGCAGTTCGATCTGGCTGTAGTCCGCTGACACCAGCTTCATACCGGGATCGGCGATGAACGCGGTGCGGATGGCACGGCCTTCCTTGGTCCGCACCGGAATGTTCTGCAGGTTCGGCTCGCTCGACGCCAAACGGCCCGTGGTCGTTGCACCCAGCGAATAGCTGGTATGGATACGCCCGGTTTCCTCATGGATGTAGGTCGGCAACGCGTCGGTATAGGTGGATCTGAGCTTCGCGAGCTGCCGCCATTCCAGCATGGTGTTCACCAGCTTGCGTGCGTGCTCGGGCAGTTCCTCGTTGCCGGCCAGATCGTCGAGCAGGTTGGCGCGCGTCTCCCACTGGCCGGACTTGGTGCGCTTTCCGCCCGGAAGCTTCAGCTGATCGAACAGCAATTCACCGAGCTGGCGCGGAGAGCCGAGATTGAACTTGTGTCCGGCCAGCGCATAAACCTCTTCTTCCAGCCGCGCGATCGACTGCGCGATCTGCCCAGACAGCCGCGACAGCGTGTTGCGATCGACCTTGATACCGGCCCGCTCCATACTGGCAATCACCGGCACCAGCGGACGCTCCAGCGTTTCGTAGACCGTCGTCATCCGTTCCGCCGCCAGTCGCGGCCGCAGCCGCGTCCACAGCCGCAGCGTGACGTCGGCGTCCTCGGCTGCGTACTCCGTCGCCTTGTCGATGGGCACGCCCGCGAACGTCTTGTCCGCCTTCTTGGCGCCCGGCGCGTGCGCGATCACCTTGTCGAACGGGATCGTCGCATGCTGCAGATGGCGTTCCGACAGCGCATCCATGCCGTGATTGCCGCGGCCGCCGTCGAGCGCATACGACAGCAGCAGCGTGTCATCGAACGACTGCACCTCGATGCCGTAGCGGCTCAGCACCAGCAGGTCGTATTTGAAGTTCTGGCCGATCTTCAGGATCGACGGATCCTCGAACAACGGCTTCATGGCATCGAGGGCAGCCCGCAACGGAACCTGCTCCGGCCCGCCGTCGCCGCCGCCGAAATCGAACGCACCCGAGGCCGGTTTATGCGCCAGCGGCACGTAGCAGGCGCGTCCCTGCGGCAGCCCAAGGGAGAAGCCGACCAGTTCCGCCAGCATCGGATCGCGCGAGGTCGTCTCGGTGTCGACACTGAAACGTCCGTGACTGCGGGCGTCCGCGATCCACTGCTCCAGCCGCGCAATCGTCGTCACCGTCTCATAGGTCGAGCGGTCGATCGGCGGCGTCATGGCGACATCGGCCGCGAAGGCAACGACGGCGCCCGGTGTCCCCGCGCCAGCGGCCTGTTCCGGCGCGCGTGCCGGCGCCTCGCCGTCGGCAGGCTTGCGCGCGATGGACCGATGCATCGACTTTGACGGCTGGCGTTCCGGCTTATCCGGCATCGGCGGCAGTTCCGCGCCGAGCTTCTCCGCGATGCGCCGGGTCAGCGTGCTGAACTCCATCCGGCGCAGGAAGCCGAGCAGTTCATCGCTGATCGGGTCTTGCACGCCCAGGCGCTCGACCTCGATCTCGACCGGTACATCCACTTTCAGCCGCACCAGCTCACGCGAAATGCGCGCCTGCTCCGCGAACTCGATCAGCCGTTCGCGCCGCTTCGGCTGCTTGATCTCGGCCGCTCGCGCCAGCAGCGTATCGAGATCGCCATATTCGCGGATCAGTTCGGCCGCCGTCTTCACGCCAATACCTGGCACGCCCGGCACGTTGTCGGTGGCATCGCCGGACAGCGCCTGCACATCGACGACCTTGTCGGGCTCGACGCCGAACCGCTCCAGCACCTCGTCGCGGGCGATACGCTTGCTCTTCATCGTGTCGAGCATGGTGATGCCCGGCTGGATGAGTTGCAT
>JAEZBZ010000025.1 GCA_023412745.1 Pseudomonadota bacterium
GAGACAGCGTTGCTTTCAAAACACATCATTGTGTGCTGCACCATGTCCCGTCGCGCCCGCCGTATTCCTACAGATCTGAACGGACTTGCAGACCTGAAGTTCCACGGCACCCTGTCAAAGACTTTCGCAATCGCAACCTGAACGCGAGCTTAACAGTGGCGATTGCTTTGCTGGCGAATCAACATTTTAGCGCACTTTCCAGCACTTTCAGATCGGCTGGTAGCGGACTTTCGAACCTGAGCCGCTTGCCCGTCCGCGGATGCACGAATGCCAGTATACCAGCGTGCAGCGCCTGACGGTTGAGCGCCTGCAGCGCCTCCTGCGCCGGGCCATCCAGGCGCCGGGCGCTTGCGGCAAAGCCCGCCCCATAGGTCGCGTCGCCCAGCAGCGGATGGCCGATATGCGCCAGATGCACGCGGATCTGGTGGGTGCGGCCGGTTTCCAGGATCAGCCGTACCTTGGTCACCGCCAATGTGCGATCGCGCCCAGGATAAGTCTCAACCACCTCATAGTGTGTGCGCGCCTCGCGTCCCAGGCCGGCGCGCGTGACGGCAATCTTGGTGCGGTTCTGCTGGCTTCGCCCGAGCGGCGCGTCGATGCTGCCACGCACGGGAATGAACTCGCCCCAGGCGAACGCTGTATACGCCCGCTCCAGCCGCCCGTCGGCGCCATGCGCGGCAAACTGTTCGGCCAGGCCGCGATGCGCGATGTCTGTCTTGGCGACGACGAGCAATCCGGATGTATCCTTGTCGAGACGGTGAACGATGCCCGGGCGCATGACGCCACCAATGCCGGACAGACTGTCGCCGCAGTGCGCGATCAACGCGTTGACCAGCGTACCCGACGCGTGCCCTGCCGCCGGATGCACCACCAGTCCGGCCGGTTTGTCGATCACGATAACGTCCGCGTCCTCGAATACCACATCAAGGGCGATGTTCTGCGGTTCCGGCTCGGCCGGAGCGGGCGGTGGAATATCGAGGCTCAGCGCGTCGCCCGGTTTGACCCTTGCACCGGGGTCTTTTATGGTCCCGGCGCGGTCGCGGACGTGGCCTGACTTGATCAGTGCCTGGATCCGCGAGCGGCTGAAGTCCTCCAATCGCGATGCCAGGAACCTGTCGATCCGTTGGCCACCCTCCTCGGGGGGAACCTCGAGGTGCAGGCGGTCGGTGGGTTGCGTCATGGGGCAATCGCGACCTTGAAATGAGGATACGTGCAGATGGCGCAACACCCTGAACCGATGGGTTCGGCCGATGATCTCCCGGAGGGCCCGGATCCCCGCCAGATTCGCGTCCTCAAGATCGTCGTCATCAGCCTGGGCATCCTTCTGTTAGTCGGCTTCGGCGTAGTCATCGGGCGTATCGCCTACCTCGCCCTGCAGCCCGGACGCGGCCAAGCCACCACAACCGTGCCGCAGAGCGTCAATGTCGCCCTGCCGGCGGGTGCTGTCATACGCCAGACCGCCGTTTCCGGCGACCGGCTGACGATCCAATACGAAACCCCGGCGCAATCAGGCATCCTGATCGTGAACCTCACAACGGGCCGCGTCATCAGCCGTATCGAGCTTTCGCCCGAAGTTCCGCGCTAATAGCACATCCAGCGCCAGTACGACGCGGTGCGAGGCCGGGACATGGGATCGCTTGCAGGCTCGCGTGTCACAAATCGGCCAAATCGCCGCTTGATTGAGCGGCCCGCCTCACTTATAGCTTCCCGGCATCGGCGTTGCCCCGTTCGTCTAGTGGCCTAGGACACCAGCCTCTCACGTTGGTAACAGGGGTTCGAGTCCCCTACGGGGCGCCACCCATCAAAAAAATCCAGCTTTCTCAATATGCTAGGCTCGGTGGGACACCAACCCGGGTTCGAGGTGGGACACTTTCACCCCGGTTTGTTCGCGCTTGACCTCACAAGGAGCTTCATCGCGTCGCCTGCCATCCGCTTGCGCTGGGCCGCCTGTGTGTATCTCTCCGCCTCCTTGAGTGTCAGCCAGCCGAAGATCGCCATTAGCTGGTGAGCCGTGGCGCCGTTCTCGGCCGCAATGGTGGCGCCAGCCTTCCTGAGTCCATGCGCTGAGCAGTGCTGAAGGCCAGCCTCATTGCACCAGTCCCGGAACTTGTTTCCGAAGCCCGGCGCCGTGAACGGCCGGCCATACTCGGTGACCAGATAAGTCATTGGCCCTGTCGGGCTCGCGTCGATCACCTCCTGCAGTGCAGGGAGGACCGGCACCTCAATCGTGACGGGCTTCCTGTTGCGGTTTTTCTAAGCCGTGAACTTAAGCCAACCATTTCGCGCGTGCTGTCGGCCGAGCAGGACGACGTCAGACCGTCTTACGCCGGTGTAGAGCAGCAGGGTGAGCGCGAACCTAGCCTTGGTCCCCACGGGATGGCGACGCTCGAACTGCTCGACCTCCTCCACGGTCCACGTGTGATGCCCCGTGGACGCCTTGTGCAGATACTCGACATCTCGCGCCGGGTTGCTCCGCATGTGCTCGTGCCGAACGGCCCACTTGAAGAGGTGCCGCAACGCCTTCACCCGATTGTTGGCACCTTCAGGGAACGGCGCCTTGCGATCACGTAGTACGCGGATTGCCTTCGGCGTCAGCCGCTGCAAGGGGAAGTCCGCGAACAGCTCTTTTGCCTCAGGCGGGAGCTCGGCCTAGTCCAAACGTCAGCCGCTTCCGATAGCTGACGTTCGAATCGCCAATTGGTCGTGGAACGCGTTATGCCACCACAACCTCCGTCATCATACCGGTCGCCATGTGGTAGAGGTGATGACAATGCAGATACCAAGCACCTTTGTGCAGGGCGTCGAAGGCGATCGTTACAGGCATGTGGGTAGGCACGATGACCGTGTCGCGCACCGGGCCGGAATAGCGTTGCCCGCCGATCCCAACCACTTGGAAGCTGTGCCCGTGCAAATGCATCGGGTGCATCATGCTCGTGAGGTTCATGAATGTCATCTCCACACGGTCGCCCTGACGGACCTGAAAGGCGTCATGCTCACCGTGTACACGCCCGTTGATCGTCCAACGATAGTTGGGCTGCTCACCCAGCATGACCATGAAAGTCCGATCGGGACGTTTGGTTGTCAGAGGTCTTGATGCGGCCAATTGCCGGTCGAGCGACAAGTCGAGACTCCCGGCCTTACGTTGGACCGTCGAAGCCCGTTTGGCGATGTTCGCGCCCGGGCTCGCGAGCACAACACCTGTAACGAACTGCGAATCTTCGACCTGCGCCAGAACGGGAAATGCCCCACCTTCTTTGGGGATTTCCGCGAGAACGTCGATGCGCTGTCCTTGCGCGAGAGGATAGCTCGGAGCCGAGAACGGCCGGCAGTTCGACCCGTCGACCGCCACAACACTCGTCTTCAGGCCTGGAGTGGTGATCAAGAACGCTGTCGACGTGCCGCCGTTGATGATGCGCAGCCGCACGCGAGCGCCCTTTGTGATCTTGATCACCTCAGGATCATCGAGCGTCCGATCGTTGGCCAGATAGGCATCGTAGCGCACGTCGTTGGCGTGCATCATTCCCACACTGTGCCCGTGGCCTGATCCATCACCGTGACCGGCTCCGTGGTTCATGGCTCCATGGCCCATGTGCCCGCCGCTGGCTGAGGATGCTCGTGGTGGTGACGACATTGCGCCATGACCAGCGTGCGCATCCGTTCCGCCGAGCTCGGCCAGGATCTCCTGCGGCGAGCGAAAGGCGAAGTCGTGCAGCATAACGACGACATCCTGAACATCGACGGCAGACTTCTCGATGGTGACCATGGGTGCCGCCAGCAACTGCTGCTCCGACAGCGTATGGGAATGCATCCAATGCGTACCGGTCGTCAGCTCGAAATCGTGCGTGTCCGATTGTCCAGCGGCCAGAAACCCACCGCCAGGACGCGCGCGGTCCTGATCGTGAGGCGCCAGAACCTGGCCATGCCAGTGCATTGGCAGCGGCTCGGCGGTGTCGTTCAGTAATGCGCCTTTGAAGCGGTCGCCCTCCTGCGCCAGAATTCCGGTCCGTCCTCCTTGCCCCGCAACGTGGAACACCTTGGCCGGCTTCTTATTGACCTCGATCGTGCGCGTGCCGACACGCAGAAGTGGGGCGGCACCTTGCCCGAAGGCGAGTCGAGGCGAAAGGAGTGCCATCCCGCCGGCGGCACCGGCAGATTTGAGGAACGAGCGTCGACCCATCGCGAGCATTTGACTTCCCCTGTTCTCATCAAGATTGCCCCAGACGCTTCAGACTGCTCAGAATTTGCCCTGCGCGGTCGTGCCGTCGGGTGCAGTCAGCTGCACCACGCCCTTGACGCCAGGCTTAACCGAGGCCGATGCGGTCCCAATCATTTTCGATGCATCCGCCGGCTTGAGCTCGATGCGCTGCGACTTGCCGTCGATGATGAGGATGGCTGTCGCCTTGAAGCCCGCAGCGGAAATTGGCGTGTCGTTGCCATCGCTGAGGAAGACGGCGACGTTTGTCGATCCATCAACCAGCAGCTCGGTGTGATACTTGCCGGTGTCGACCCTGAGGCCGCCGTTGTGTCCCTTGGCAGCCTCGTGCGCCGCGAGCGGTGCCGAGAACGCCATCGCTAGCAGCGGCGCCACAGCAATCGTCGATCGAAGAAGTCTCATGGTGTCCTCCATTGGGTTAGTAAGCTTCGGCCGCCCGCGGCCCTGTCGCGTCCCCGGTGGCATCCTGCGTGTGCTCGCGTGCAAGCGCGACGAGCCGTGCTAGAGGCTTCTGGCCATAGCGCAGGAACAGCACGGGTGTCAGAAGCGCATCGAGAAGCGTCGCACTGACGAGCCCGCCAAAGATCGTGATGGCGACGGGATTGAGGATCTCCTTGCCCGGGGCATGCGCGTCGATCATGAGTGGCACAAGCGCGACCCCGGCAGAGAGCGCGGTCATCAAAACCGGCGTCATGCGCTCGATGCTCCCGCGCATGACGAGATCCGGCCCGAACGGCATATTCTCGTGGATGGCGAGATTGATTGTGTGACTTATCTTCAGAATGCCGTTTCGGGTCGCGATGCCGGTCAGCGTGATGAAGCCGACCATGCTGGCTACGGAAAGTGGTTGACCTGCCATCCAGAGCGCGACGACGGAGCCAATGAGCGCAAGCGGCACGCTGCCCATGATGATGAACCCGAACAGAACCGAGCGGTAGCGGCTGTATAGAATGACAAAGATCATGCCGAGCGAGACGAGTGAGAGCATGCCGATCGTGCGCATGCTCTCCTCCTGGGCCTGGAAGGTGCCTTCCAGGCTCGTGAAGTAGCCGCTTGGGAGCCTGGCGCTCGCCACCTCGCGGCGGAGGTCCGCGACGATGGCTGCCATGTCGCGAGAGCCATCGGAATTGGCCAGGACCACGATGCGCCGCCTGCTGTTCTCTCGCAGGATCTGGTTGGGGCCGTCCGTCTCCTTGATCTCGGCAATCTGGCGAAGAGGCACCCAACCGCGCGGCGTCTCCATCAACAGCTCGCTCAGGCGCTGCGTCGTGCGTAGACGATCATCGAGCCGGACCACGACCTCGAAACGGCGGTTGCCGTCGACGAGGCGAGAGACCAGCCGGCCATTTGACAACCGTTCGAGCTGCTCCGTCACCTGGGCGGGCTGTAGACCGTAGAGAGCGGCCTTCTTGTAGTCGACCGTGATGTCGAGCTGAGGAATGCGCACCTGGCGCTCAACCTGTAGATCGGCGAGCCCCGGTATCGCCGCGAAGCGCTGCCGCAGCTCCTCTGCCAGGCGGGTGAGCGTATCGAGATCCTCACCAAATATCTTAAGCGCAATTTCCGCCCTCACACCCGAGAGCATGTGGTCGAGGCGATGAGAAATCGGCTGCCCGACGTTGGTCGAGGCTGGCAGCACGGCCAGCCGCGCGCGGATATCATTGACGATATCGGATTTGGACCGAGTGGACTGATGGAGATCGACTTCGATCTCGGAAGAGTGGACACCCTCGGCGTGCTCGTCGAGCTCGGCGCGACCGGTGCGACGGGCGACAAGCTTCACCTCTGGAACTCCCATCACCAGCCTCTCAGCGATGAAGCCGACACGATGGCTCTCGGCGAGCGAAATGCCAGGCTGGAAGAGCAGATTGATGGTGAGCGTGCCCTCGTTG
>JAEZBZ010000040.1 GCA_023412745.1 Pseudomonadota bacterium
GATCCCGCATCCAGTGGCGTCCCGGCTGCAGCGCGGCCACGCTTGGTGGAAGAACCCGGTTTCGCTACGCATTCTGGCCGCCGAATACGCGAAGTTCTTGCTGTCGGCCGTCAGGTTCGCAATGGTCAAGCTGGCGCGCGCCGTGGAAACGCGGATCGCCACGGCCGCGCCTGCCAGCTCATCTTAAATCCTGAAAGCCGTGATCATGCTGCGATCGCTGATTTATGCCGTCGTCTTTTACATCAACACGGCGGTGTTCCTGATTGTCGGCAGCCCGCTGCTGTTCGGGCCACGAAGCTGGGCGATGATGGGCCTCAAGGCGCACGCGCGCGCCAGCTTGTGGTGGCTGAAGATCATCGTCGGCACTCGCATGGAAGTCCGCGGCCTCGAAAAGATCCCGCCTGGCCCGGTGCTGATCGCCGCCAAGCACCAGTCGGCCTGGGACACCTTCGCTCTGATCCCGCTTTTCAAGGATCCGGCCCTGATCATGAAGGCGGAGCTGATGCGCATTCCGCTGTACGGCTGGTTCTCACGCAAATTCGGCATGATCCCGATCCACCGCGAAACCGGACCGTCCGCTCTGCGCGAGATGGTGCGGGAGGCCCGCGCCCGCGTGGATGCCGGCCGCGAAGTGCTCGTGTTCCCCGAGGGCACGCGCCGGCCGCCCGGCGCGCCGCCGGATTACAAGTCGGGCCTCGCGCTTCTTTATGATGGCTTGAAGATTCCCTGCGTTCCGCTGGCCCTCAATTCCGGCCTGTTCTGGCCGCGCCGCCAGTTCATGCGCTATCCCGGCACCATCGTGGTCGAATTTCTAGATCCCATTCCGCCCGGTGTGCCGCGCGCCCAGTTCAAGCCGATGCTGGAGAACAGCATCGAGACAGCATGCGCCGGCCTGATCGAGGAAGCCGCCCGAGCGCCCAATCCGCCGCCTGGCGCACTGACGGCGCTTGCTGACACAAAAGAGGAACTTTTAAAGAACAAAAATTGACGCCCGCGCTTTGAAACATTAAATTCACCGGGATAGCGTGGAGTACGGCATGCATCCCGATCCGCTCAAGCTGAGCCCCATTTCGGCGCACGTCTGGAATGAGAAGTATCGCCTGAAGGCCCCGGACGGCGAACCCGTCGATCGGTCGGTCGAGGATACGTGGCGGCGGATCGCGGAAGTTGCGGCATCCGTCGAGAAAGGCGGCCGCAAGGTCCGCGAGCGTTGGGCCGCCCGCTATTATGACGTGCTGGCCGATTACGGCTTCCTGCCCGCCGGCCGGATCATCGCGGGCGCAGGCACCAATCGCCAGGTCACACTGTTCAATTGCTTCGTGATGGGGCGCATCGAGGACGACCTCGGCTCCATCTTCGAGAACGTCAAGGAAGCCGCCCTCACCATGCAGCAGGGCGGCGGCATCGGCCATGATTTCTCGACACTGAGGCCGAAGGGCGCGCTGGTCAAAAGCATCGGCGCGGACGCCTCCGGCCCAGTCAGCTTCATGGACGTCTGGGATTCCATGTGCCGCACCATTATGTCGGCAGGCGCCCGGCGCGGCGCCATGATGGCGACGCTGCGCTGCGATCATCCGGACATCGAGGCGTTTGTCGCCGCCAAGTCAGATCCGGCGCGGCTGCGCAATTTCAATCTGTCGGTGCTGGTCACCGATGCCTTCATCCGCGCCGTCCGCGAGGATAAGGATTGGGACCTCGTCTTCGCCAGCCGAGTGGTGCGGACGCTTAAGGCGCGCGAGTTGTGGGCCCGCATCATGCGCGCGACCTATGATTTCGCCGAGCCGGGCGTCATTTTCATCGACCGCATCAACGACGCCAATAACCTCGCCTATTGCGAGGATATCCACGCCACCAATCCGTGCGGCGAGCAGCCGTTGCCGCCCTATGGAGCCTGCCTGCTCGGGTCGATCAATCTGGCGCGACTGGTCGACCATCCGTTCGAGGCCGGCGCCGACATCAACTTGGCCAAGCTGGAAGAACGCGTCCGTATTGCCGTGCGGATGCTCGACGCCGTCATTGACGTGTCCAACTATCCGCTGGAAGCCCAGCGCAAGGAAGCCAAGGCCAAGCGGCGCATCGGGCTCGGCCTCACCGGGCTAGCCGACGCGCTGATTTTTGCCGGTGCCCGCTATGGCTCGCCCCGCGCCTTGCAACTCTCCGAAACGTGGATGGCCAACGTCCAGCGCGCCGCCTACCTCGCAAGCGCGGAACTGGCGAAGGAAAAGGGAGCATTCCCGCTTTACGATCCGGATCACTTCCTGGCGCGGCCGGGCGTGATGCGGCTACCGACGGACGTGCGCGCGGTCATCGCCAGCAACGGCATCCGCAACGGCTGTCTGACCTCCATCGCGCCGACCGGCACGATTTCCCTGCTCGCCGGCAATGTGTCGAGCGGCGTCGAGCCAGTGTTCGACTTCTCCTATACGCGGCGCATCCTGGAGCGCGATGGCGGTCATCGCGAGATGAAGGTCGAGGACTATGCGCATGCCCTGTTCCGCAAGCGGTTCGGCGCGGCGGAGCCCCTGCCCGAGACATTCGTGACCGCCGCCGATCTGTCGCCCACGGCGCACCTGGAGATGCAGGCGGCACTGCAACGTCACGTCGACAGCTCAATATCCAAGACCATCAACTGCCCGGCCGGCATGACGTTCGAGGCCTTCCAGAACGTCTATCTCGATGCCTACGATCTGGGTCTCAAGGGCTGCACCACGTTCCGGCCCAACGCCGTCACCGGCTCGGTGCTGATAAGCGAGCAGCAAGCGGCCGCGGCAACACCGGAAACCGTGCCGGCCAAGGAACCGGAACCCGCCAAACGCGCCGTGGCGTCCGCCGCGCGCGTGGCGCCGGCACGTTCCGACGACAGCGCTATCGTCTATATGGCCAAGCCGCTGGAGCGCGAGACGGCACTCGCCGGCTACACCTACAAGCTGAAGTGGCCGGACAGCGACCACGCGATCTACATCACCATCAACGATATCGAGCACGACGGACG
>JAEZBZ010000114.1 GCA_023412745.1 Pseudomonadota bacterium
GGTGTCATGTGTCCGGCCGCCCTCGAAAGGGTTGATTCTGTGAGTCGTTTCCGGACGAGCTTTGGCCCCCCCCTTCACGAATGCAATCCTGGCGGCCAGAACTGTCACCAGCTTTTGCACCGGCCGCCGTCATCAAAAGCAACACAGTGGCCGATACGCCGCGGGGCGGGGAATGACCCCGCCGCGCTGCATGTCAGTTGTCTGTGGACGGGCGATCTGCCCGTCACGCAACGGCCTTGATCACCGCTGCGATCTTGTCGCGAATCTCTTCGATCTGGCTCTCGCTGACGATCAGCGGCGGCGATGGGACGATCGTATCGGCCGCGACCCGCACGTAGAGATCGTGATCGGCATACATGCGCTCGATGGCGTCGTAGCCGCGCACGCCGACTTGGCCCGGGATAGGCTCCAGGTCGATGGCGGCGAGCAGGCCTATGGTGCGGATGTCCACCACATTCTGCAGCCCCTTGAGGCTCATCATGGCATCGGCGAACACCGGCTCTAGCGCCTTGGCGCGCTCGAACAGGCCTTCATCCTTGTAGAGCTGCAAGGTAGCCAGACCGGCAGCAACCGCCAGCGGATGACCGGAGTAGGTGTAGCCGTGGAACAGCTCCGGCAGGTGTTCGACGCCGGTCATGTGGGTTTCGTACACGCCCTTGCGCACGAACACGCCCGACATCGGAACCGCACCATTGGTGACGCCCTTCGCGAAGGTGATCATGTCCGGCACAATGCCGTAGCGATCGGCCGCGAAACCGTGGCCTAGGCGGCCAAAGCCAGTGATGACCTCGTCGAAAATGAGCAGGATGCCGTGCTGTTCGGTGATCTGGCGCAGGCGCTCCAGATAGCCTTTCGGCGGTGGCAGCGTTCCGGTCGAGCCGGCCACCGGCTCCACGATCACGGCCGCGATGGTCGAGGCATCGTGCAGTCCGATCAGGCGCAGCAGATCATCCGCCAGCTCCGCGCCCCACTCGGGCTCGCCCTTCGAGAAGGCCTGCTTGGAGCGATTGTAGGTGGTCGGCAGATGATCGACGCCGGCCAGCATGTTGCCGAACATCTTGCGGTTGGCGACCATGCCGCCGACGGAGATGCCGCCGAAGCCGACGCCGTGATATCCCCGCTCGCGGCCGATGAAGCGGGTGCGGCTGCCTTCGCCGCGCGAGCGGTGATAAGCCAATGCTACCTTGAGGGCCGTGTCGACGGCTTCACTGCCGGAGTTGGCATAGAGCACGTAGTCGAGGTCGCCTGGCGCCATCAGCGTGAGCTGCGAGGAAAGCTGGAACTGGCCCGGATGCCCGTACTGGAACGGCGGGGCGTAGTCCATCTGGGCCGCGGCGTCCTGGATCGCCTTGGTGATCGGCGCGCGCGTGTGACCGGCGTTGACGCAGAACAGGCCCGAGGACGCGTCGATGATCTTGCGGCCGTCCGGCGTGATGAAGTGCATGTCCTTGGCGCCCGCGAACAAGCGCGGCCGCTTCTTGAACGCCCGGTTGGGCGTAAAGGGCATCCAATAGGGCTCAAGCTCGTTCGGTTTCATATCGAGCGGCGCCATCGAAAATCTCCTTTGAGGATTTGTGTGGCCAGCGCTTCTATCCGAATTGATGAGCGGCAACATTCCCGTTGCAGCGCCGGCAGACATATCTGCGTCTACTATAGTACTAGAGGCCGGTCGGCAAAGCCTATCAAGTCCTTTTTTGGAAGATCTTAGGCCCTTGATTCCGATCCGTTCGCGCTGCAGAAGTTTCGATATATCGAACACCTGAAACACGGGGCACGCGCTATGTCGGTCGATATCGGGGGGCGGCTGCGCTACCTGCGCTCGCGGCAGAATCTGTCCCAGCGTGAGCTCGCCAAACGCGCCGGCGTCACCAACTCGACGATCTCGCTGATCGAGGCCAACAAGTCCAACCCCTCCATCGGCGCGCTCAAGCGCATTCTCGATGGCGTGCCGATCGGACTGGCGGAGTTCTTCGCCTTGCAGCCGGATCGGCCGCAGCAGGCATTCTACAGCGCCGAGGAGTTGACCCAGATCGGTAAAGGCGGCATTTCCTACCAGCAGGTCGGGGACAATCTGTTCGGCCGCGCGCTACAGATCCTCAAGGAGCGTTACGAGCCTGGCGCCGATACGGGCCGGGTTCCGCTGGCTCACGAGGGCGAGGAGGGCGGTATCGTCATCAGTGGCCGCCTGGAGGTGACTGTTGATTCCGAGCGCCGGATTCTGGGGCCGGGTGATGCCTACTACTTCGACAGCCGGCGCCCGCATCGCTTCCGCGCCGTGGGCCCCAGCCCATGCGAGGTGGTGAGCGCCTGTACGCCGCCGTCATTCTGACAGTCCGCCAGCCTTGTGCGCGAGCATCAGCAGATGGCGCGATCCATCCGACCTTGCGGCGCGGATTATATTGGGATGATTGAGCGCGATGGCCTTGTAGAAATGCTGGTCGACCCCCTTGATGTGGTTGGTGACTTCGGCCGGCACCATTGCTGAAATAGTCCGGCCAAGACGATGTTGCAAAGCAACATAAACCTGCGGTAATGAAGGCCTATCCACCAGGACCCGGTGAAATTCCGGGTGGCTCTTCCGGCCGCCGATCCGCCGGACCACTGAATCATCACCCTGCTACGGTGCGGCCCTTCCCACGGGCTGCTGGTTCGGTTCTCAACACATTGGAAATTCATGATCTCTTTGTCCGCTTACCGCGCGCAATGGTTTTGCAACGTGCGCAGTGATCTGCTGTCTGGCCTTGTCGTGGCTCTTGCTCTCATTCCGGAGGCTATCGCCTTTTCCATTATCGCAGGCGTCGATCCGAAGGTCGGTCTCTACGCGTCGTTTTCCATTGCCGTACTGATAGCCTTCGTCGGTGGTCGGCCGGGTATGATATCGGCGGCCACCGCCGCCACCGCCGTCCTCATGGTCACGCTGGTGCGCGATCACGGGCTCGAATATCTGCTCGCCGCGACGGTTCTCGCCGGGCTCCTCCAGATCGCCGCCGGCTTCCTGAGGCTGGGCTCGGTCATGCGCTTCGTCTCGCGCTCAGTGATGACGGGGTTCGTCAATGCCTTGGCTATCCTGATCTTCATGGCGCAGGTACCTGAACTGATCGGCGTGCCGAACCTGACCTATGTCATGGTCGCCGCCGGTCTCGCGATCATCTACCTCTTTCCGTATTTGACCAAGGCTGTTCCGTCGCCTCTTGTCTGCATTATCGTTCTAACCGCCGTCGCCATTGTGTTCGGCTTAGACGTACGCACCGTCGGCGACATGGGTGAGCTGCCGTCTACACTGCCGGTCTTCCTAGTCCCGGATATTCCGCTGACCCTCGACACCTTGCTGATAATCCTGCCCTATTCGGCGGCGGTCGCTGTCGTCGGCTTGCTCGAATCCCTGATGACCGCTCAGATCGTCGATGACCTTACCGACACGTCGTCGGACCGCAGCCAGGAGTGCATCGGTCAGGGCATCGCCAATACAGCGACCGGCTTCATCGGCGGCATGGCTGGCTGCGCGATGATCGGTCAGTCGATCATTAACGTGAAATCGGGCGGAAGGGGCCGGCTATCGACCTTCGCCGCCGGCGTTTTTCTCCTGTTCATGATCCTGGTGCTCGGCGACCTCGTAAGCCGTATTCCCATGGCAGCCTTGGTCGCGATCATGATCATGGTCTCGATAGGCACCTTCTCCTGGTCATCCATTGCAAACCTGAAGGATCACCCGCGATCCTCCTCCATCGTCATGCTTTCGACCGTCGTCATCGTCGTCGTCACGCACAACCTTGCCTATGGCGTGCTGATCGGCGTCCTTCTGTCCGGCATCTTCTTTGCCTGGAAGATCGCTCAACTCTTCCGCGTTTCGTCGAGCCTCAGCGAGGACGGACGTCACCGGACCTATATCGTCGAAGGCCAGCTCTTCTTCGCTTCAGCGGAGGATTTCATGGCCGCATTTGACTTCAAAGAAGCGCTCGAAAAGGTCACGATCGATGTTTCCCGCGCCCATATCTGGGATATTTCCAGCGTAGCGGCGCTCGACATGGCAGTGCTGAAGTTCCGCCGCGACGGCGCGGAAGTCGGGATCGTCGGCATGAATGAAGCGAGCGAGACAATCGTCGACCGCCTCGCCATCCATGACAAGCCTGGCGCGCTTGACAAGCTGATGGCGCACTGAAGAAAGTGAAAAGCATGACCGAGAAGATCATCGCTCTGATCGACGGCTCTATCTATTCCAGGAGCGTTTGCGCGAACGCGGCGTGGATTGCCAAGCGCACCGGCGCGCTTGTCGAACTCCTGCACGTGCTCGGCCGCCGAGAGACGGCGAGCGCGGACCTATCGGGCTCTATTGGTCTGGGCGCGCGCACAGCGTTGCTGAAAGAACTTTCTGCGCTTGACGAACAAAGAGCCCGCCTCGCTCAAATGCGAGGACGAGCCATCCTTGAGGACGCTGAGGCCGAAGTTCGTGCGGCCGGCGTCAGCGATGTAACTTCTCGTCTACGCCATGACGACCTGATCGATGCGGTGATGGAAGCGGAGGCCAATTCGCGCGGCATCGTGATTGGAAAGCGCGGTGAAGCTGCTGATTTTGCCAAGTTGCATCTTGGTTCCAATCTGGAACGGATCGTCAGGGCAGCCACAAAGCCGGTCTTTGTTGCAGCGCGTGCATTTCGACCGATCCACAAGGCACTGATTGCATTTGACGGAGGTCCGAGCGCTGCAAAGGCGGTCGACCACGTCGCCCGCTCGCCACTCTTTAAGGACTTGGAAATCCGGCTCTTGACGGCTGGCGTCGAGACTACCGAGCTTAGAAGCCAGCTTGATAACGCGCGCGCTACCTTAAAGGCAGGCGGTCATGAGGCATCAATCGAGATCGCACCGGGCGAACCTGAAAAGCTGATTGCGGAAAGGGTGGAACGCTACGGCATCGATCTACTGATAATGGGAGCCTACGGCCATTCTCGTATCCGCTCTATGATCATTGGATCAACCACGACTGAAATGATCAGGACGTGCAAGATAGCAGTGGCCTTATTTCGGTAGGTTTGCGTCTAGGTTTCATGCGTCGGGAGGTTCAAGTGGATCGAGCCCGGCTCGCAGCCGGGAAACAGCCTCGTCGAAACGCGCGTTGAAACGGTTCACGGCAGCATCGATCTTCACATTGAGCTGTCCAACAAGCAGCGGATTGCGGGTGACGGTTACGTCGAGGCCTGCGAGTTCCTCTCGGTGGATGCTGCTCTCAAATTCAGTGAAGGTCTATTACGCTGCAGGTGTCGATAAGCTCAGCCGAACGCTCGGCGAGCCGTAGTTCGATTTCTCGGGTCCGAGCCTCCGCCGATGATTCGCTCGGCCGGCTCAAGGTCGCCCGGCGGTCGGGGTTAGCCAGCCACCTTGGGTAGCCCTGGACGACACCGACAAGCGGCTATTTGCCCTTGGTGGCGCCGGGGATGTGCCTGTCTCTGGCAAGCTGGCGCAGGGCTCCGCGTCGCTCTGGGCGAAGTCACGCTGGCGCTTGCGGCGGAGTGTATCCGAAGGTCACCTCCGAACATCTCGGCCACTCGACCATCGCATCACGCTGAACCCTTTCACGCGTGATGCCGGGATGCAGGCCAATGCGGCCGAACAGGTTGACGGGGCGTTGCAGGTAGCTATAAGCGCAGGTCGGAAAGCGAAATAGTTGCAAGGGCGTAGCAACAGATGTTTTCTTGCCAGAATCGAGATCATTTATCGCAATGATTTCAACTGGATGGAGGGGTGGCCGAGTGGTTGAAGGCACCGGTCTTGAAAACCGGCAGGCCCGCAAGGGTCTCGTGGGTTCGAATCC
>JAEZBZ010000204.1 GCA_023412745.1 Pseudomonadota bacterium
GCGATCGATCTTGTCCTGCGCCGAAGCGAAGTAGAAGAGCATCCCGACGAAGGCAATCAGAGACCCCTGCGCCGCCATGTAGAAGCCGAGCGGGAACCCCATGAAAACGATCGAGTTGAGTGAATTAACGAACATGTGGATGGCGAATCCGAAGAATATCCACAGCACCAGCATGGTCCACATCAGTCTACTGGTTCGTTCCCAGTATCTATCTTCGCCCTGTTGCATCGGTGGTTCTCTCCCAATAGCGACCGCTTGAACGCGGTTTCATCTTGGGGGGAGCCGCAAATCACGCCGTCACGCCGACACACGTATCCCCAGGCGCGAAAGGTTAGAGTTTCGCATAGCAGCGATAAACCCTGACTTTAGAATGATCCCGCGCGCTTTATGGGATATTCTTGGGGAAACCAGAACGGACGATTTTGCATTTGCGAATTGCTCGCTCGCAAATGCGAAATGAAAATATCCATTCTCTTGCTAATACTTGCATCGCATTGTGGTTGCAATGACGGGAAATGAGGGGGCTGCTTCATGTTGGCATCGCACTATTCGACCCCTCTGATTGCCTTGGACGCAATCGTGCTCGATCTCGAAACGACGGGGCTGGACGCGCGAATCGCACGCGCTGTACAAATCGGCGTTATTCCGATCAGTGAAGGACACATCGCGAGGGAGCGGGCGCTCGATCTGCTGATCAATCCTGAAATAGCAATCCCCGGCAGCGCGATCGCCGTCCACGGCATAACCGACGAAATGGTCGCCCGCGCCTTACCTTTTGGTCAACAGATATCCGCGATCGAAACCTACATCGGCAGTTCCATCATCATCGGCCATACGATCGATTACGACCTTGCGATCCTGGAGCACGAATACGAACGCGCTGACAAGGTCTGGCGCCGTCCCCGCGCGCTCGACGTCCGCATCCTGGCGCGCGTCGCAGCGCCGACACTGGTCGATCACAGTCTTGATCGGCTCTGCGAATGGCTGAACGTTTCCATTTCGCGCCGGCATTCCGCAATCGGGGACGCCATGGCGACGGCGGAGGTTTTTCTCCGCCTGATCCCGATTCTGCGCGAGCATGGCATCCGCACTCTGGCTGAAGCCGAAGCTGCCGTACGTCAGCTTGCTGAAATCGAGGCGCGGCACGGTGGCGGGCTGATTGCAGCCGCACTGCCTTCACATGCCGATCAGTCGCGGCCACTGATGCGCATCGACAGCTTTCCTTATCGGCATCGCGTCCGCGATGTCATGAGCACACCACCTGTCTTCGCCGGCACGCACACGACAGTCCGTGAGGGCATTCGCACGCTTGTTACCAAAGGCGTCAGCTCGGTCTACGTGCGCGATCCGAGCGGTGTCACCGGCATTGCGACCGAGCGGGACATGCTGCGCGCGATCGACACAAACGGCGAAGCCGGCCTCGATACGCACCTTGGCGATATCATGAGCAAGCCGCTGCAAACCGTGCCTGAGGACGCATTCGTCTATCGGGCCATCGGCCGGCTTGATCGCTTGGGATTTCGTCACCTTGGCGTGACCGACGTGCATGGTGAGATCGTCGGGGCGGTGACCACCCGCAATCTTCTGCGGCACCGCGCGACCGCCGCGGTCATGCTCGGTGACGAGGTGGATAGCGCACCATCGACTGCCGCACTCGCGGCAGCCTGGGCCAAGCTCCCCTTGATGGCCCGCAGTCTGGTGGCGGAAGACGTCGACCCACGCATGATCGCCGCCGTCATCAGTGCCGAAATCTGTGAATTCACCCGCCGCGCTGCGCAACTCGCAGAAGCGAAACTTGCAGCCGATGGCAACGGGCCGGCGCCTTGCTCCTATGCCGTACTGGTTCTCGGATCGGCAGGCCGTGGCGAAAGCCTGCTGGCCGCCGACCAGGACAACGCCATCATCTATGAACACGGCGAGGAAGGTGGGGCTGAGGACCGCTGGTTCGAAGCACTCGGCATCGAGATGTGCGATACCCTGCACAAGATCGGCGTTCCCTTGTGCAAGGGCGGCGTCATGGCGTCCAACCGGGCCTGGCGCATGAGCGTCACGGACTGGAAGCGGACAGTCGATGACTGGGTGCGCAGGCAGAGGCCCGAAGACCTGCTCAACGTTGATATCTTCTTCGACTCTCTGACCGCACATGGCGACGTCGCTTTGGGCGAGGCAATTTGGGAATACGCCTACGAATGTGGCCAGCGAGCTCCGGATTTCATCAAGCTCATGGTCGAGGTCGCACGCCAGCGTCCGCCGGCGTTCACGCTATTCGGCAATATCCGTGTCGACGAAAAAGGCCGCGCCGATCTGAAGAAGACGGGCCTGCTCCCGATCGCGACCTGCGCGCGCGTGCTGTCCATACGCCATGGCGTGCGGAAACGGTCGACCCCGGACCGGCTGCTCGGCGTCGCCGCCAAGGGCATCGGATCGCCTGAGGACGTCGACCAGATCGTTGCCGCGCATCGTACGATCCTGGGCACCATCCTCAACCAGCAACTCGCCGATAGCGAGTATGGTGCGCCGTTGTCTCCGCGCATCAATCCGGATCGGCTGGGCAAGCCCCGCCTGCGCGTCCTCGCCGGCGCCTTGCGCAAGGTCGACACCATTATCGACCTCGTCAGCGAGGGGCGGATGTGATTACTTGGCGATAATGGAGCTGGGTGGTGCTATGGAGCCCAGCGTCGCGGCGGGATAGAAGGGGTCGGCATGGCTCGGTGGCTGGCGGGCTACGCAGCTGTAATGGCACTGACATTCGGCACGGCTGCAGCCGCCGTCGAGCCAGAGATCGGAACAACCGTCGCCGTCAAAAACCAAGTTCTGATACTGGCGGAAGAGAACAAGCGCCGACTGCAAAAGGGCGGCAAGGTTCATCAAAACGAGGTCGTCGAAACGTCCCGGTCGGCATCCGCCGAAATCCGCCTGCTGGACGATACCAAACTTGCCGTCGGCCCCAGCGCCCGCGTCGTGCTGGACAAGTTCGTCTTTAACGCCTCAGCGACGCCGGGCGCCATCACCGTCAATCTCACCAAGGGCGCGTTCCGCTTCATCTCCGGCAAAAGCCCCAGCCAGTCCTATGAGATCCGCACGCCGACCGCCTCCATGGGTGTGCGCGGCACGGTGTTCGACGTGTTCGTCGCCGAAAACGGCGAGACGGCCGTACTGCTGCACGATGGCGCCGTCGATGTCTGCGCCGAGCCCAGCCGTTGCCGCCGGCACGACACGATCGGCCGCATCGTGCACGTCAACCTGCAGCGGATCGTGTCCTTGCCGCTGCCTTGGGATGGCAGCTTCATGCGCGGCATTGGCGCCGCGACCGCGTTTCCGTTCCTTGGCCGCAGGCTGGCCATAGATCCGGTGCGGCGCATGCGGCAAGCCGACATCCTGGCCCCCGTCGACCGCGCAACCCGCGGCATCACCAAGCCGGTCGAGGACATTACCAAGGCGCCGCGCCAGTTACAGCGGACACTGCCCATTCGTCCGCCGTTCTGAGCCAGCCGCCGCGCGGACCTCATCCCCGCGGAGGGAAGCTGGCCTCCTTGGCCTTCAGCAGCGCTACCAGCATTGAATTGACCGGCGTCGCGATTCCGACCTTGGCGCCCTCGCGCGGGATGGCGCCATTGATGTTGTCGATCTCGGCGCGCCGCCCGGCGAGATGATCGAGCAGCATAGATGGCCGCGCATTGGGGATCTTCTGGCCGAACGCGCGGATGTAAGCGATCGGATCGTCGAAATCGAGCTTGATGCCGCGCGCCCGGGCGACGTGGAACGCCTCTGCGCCACAGGCCGATGCAATGCTCCAGGCACTCGGATTGGCCTGCACCTGGCCGATGGTCAGGTGAGAGATCGCGCACGGACCGGAGTAGGTGCAATTGCAGATCAGCTTTTCCCAGACCATCTTGAGAATGTCGTCGAAGGTCAGAACCTTGAACGAACCGGCGCGCCAGGCTTCGGCCACCGCCTCGAGGCGATCGGTCAAGCCGCCGTTCATCTCGCCCAGGCGCAGGAATTCCATGCCGTTGTGATGGGCGTGTCCCGGCCCCTTCATCGAAGCGCCGAAGCCGCCGACGACACCCATCATTATGCGATTCGAACCGACGATCTCAGCCACGCGATCGGCGCTGCCCAGACCGTTCTGAATGGTCAGAATCGGGGCCTCGGGCTTCGCCATCGCCAGTGCGGCCCGCGCGGCGCCATCGACGCCATCATCCTTGGTCGCGATGATCACCAGGTCGGCATCGCGCACGTCCGCCGGGTTCATGGTGGCATTGATGCGCACAGTCCGGTCGCCTGACGCCCCCTCGACACGCAACCCCTTCTCGCGCATGGCCTCAACGTGCGCTTGCCACACGTCCACGGCCCACACCTCGTGCCCGCCGCTGGCGAGCAGCGCCGCATAGACCGAGCCCATGGCGCCAACGCCGATAATCGCGATTTTCATTTGATTTTCCTCCCGTACTGCGGATGTCGTTGTCCCGACATGCCGATCGATGAACGACCTCGCGCCGTGGAGCACCCATTCGCGCATGATGCATCACCGGCTGCGGTGGGATGCAAGACGCACTGAACGCCGATTTGCCGTTTCCCTGCGCCTCGCGGCTCAACGCCCTTTGAATATGGGTTTGCGCTTTTCGTTGAAGGCGCTGATGCCCTCGAGCCGATCCTCCGTGCCTACCGCACGGTTGTAGGCCTCGATTTCAAAGTCATAGCCATTAGCGCGGCCGAGATCCTCCGACTTGTCCATCGCCCGCTTGGCCTGGCGCACCGCCACCGGCGCGTTGGCCGCAATCCGGCCGGCCGTCAGCAAAACCTCGTCCATCAGGCGTTCGGCCGGCACTACGCGATTGAGCAAGCCCCAGGCCAGCCCCTGCTCGGCCGAGAACGGAGTCGCGGTAAGGATGATTTCCTTGGCGCGGCGCGATCCAACCGCCCGCGTCAGGTTCTGCGTCCCCATCGCCCCCGGCATGATGCCCAGCGCCACCTCGGTCTGCGCGAACCGGGCATGTTCCGCCGCGTAGATGAAATCGCAGCTCAGCGCCAGTTCGCAGCCGCCGGCATAGGCGGCCCCATTCACCGCCGCGATGATCGGTATCGGGCAGTTCATGATGGCCCGGATGCCCTGCTCCAGAATCGCATGCTGACGCCGCCAGACGTCGTCCGTCATGCCGTTCCGCTCTTTGAGATCCGCGCCGGCGCAAAACCCCTTCTCGCCAGCCCCCGTCAGCACAAGGCAGCGGATATCGCTTTGGTCGACATAGAACGCGGCGAAACAGTCCCGAAGCTCGGCCATCATCTGCGTGTTCAGCGCGTTGAGCGCCTGCGGACGGTTCATGGTGATGACGGTGACATGCGGCGCCGGCTGATCCAGGCGCAAAGTGTCATAATTTTTCGGCATTTAAGCAGCTCCGGCAGCGCGCATCCCACCAGTCATTTTACTGGCCGGAAAGCGATGCGGCTACCTCCACCGGGGCCGGTGAAGGCCAGATCGTTGCCGATCGCGCGAAGCATCGACTAACGCTCGGTAAACACGCCCTGAGAAAAATTGTACCGCAGGTCAATTTAGCACTTGCATGGGGGGGGGCTTAGCCTCATATCGGGGTCCTCCGTTCGTCCACCTGCCCCAAAGGTCAAGGTTTTCCGGAAACCCCAAGGTAAGGCGCGGGCGGGTCACATCTATCTGCTGGTTGGGGAGGGTCATATGGCCTTTGATGACACCCTCTTCCAATTGGGGATGGACTTGACTCGTTCAAGCACCGCCCAAAAGGAAGACTATGTAACTGCCGCGCACGATGCGCACAATGTTGAGCACGTGCGAGAGTTGCACGAGGACAGGA
>JAEZBZ010000304.1 GCA_023412745.1 Pseudomonadota bacterium
CGCAAAAGCGGTTCGAGCAAATGGTCGATTACGACGAAGAACAAGCAGCAGCAATTCTCAAACAGTGGATGCGTGAGGCGAGAAGAGCATGAGTGCAGTACCAGTATCGCGTTTCTTACTAGACTTCACTTACGATCAGGGAGACGCAGGCTCTGGCTCGTCAGGCAACAAGTCTGATCGGGCAGCGATGGTCCAGGAAGCGGTTCAGGCGCAGGCTCAGGCCCGCGCCGAAAAGCATGCAGTCGAAATCGAGGCGGCCTATGAGCGTGGCGTTTCCGATGGCCGCGCGGAAGCTCTTGCGACTGCCGAAGTGCGAATGTCGGAGCTGATCAAGCGCCAAAAGGCCGAGATGGCCGCCGAGCGGCAGGCGTGGATCCGCAACGAGTCCGAGAAGCTCGCGGAAGGGCTTGCCAAGGGGCTTAAGGGGCTTGAGGCCGAAATCGCCAACTCGGCCGCCCGGGCTCTCGCGCCGGTGCTGTTCGACAAGGCGCGGCGCCAGGCGCTGGCCGAGATGAGCAGTATTCTGAACGATTTCGTTTCGCGCCAGAACGGGGTCGCCATCGAGGTGAGCGGTCCGGAAGATTTCGTGGACATGCTGCACGACAGCCTGCGCGCGCATCAAATTGAGATCACGGCTGTTCCCGGCGACGATTGTGACGTGCAGGTGCGTTGCGGTCAGACATTGCTTGAGACGGAGCTTGGCGCGCTGGCACATCGCATTGGCGAGGTGCTGCCATGAGCGCGGACGTGCAGGAAGCCAAGCATGGTACGATCATCGTCCGCAAACGCGGCGGCGGCGATCATGATGGCGGACATGGCGGCTCGGTCTGGAAGATCGCTTACGCTGACTTCATGACCGCCATGATGGCCTTCTTCCTCGTCATGTGGCTGATCAATGCGACAGACAAGGAGACGCAGGCGTCGGTCGCGAGTTACTTCAATCCGGTCAAGCTGAGCGATGCGGTCACCAACCCGCGTGGTCTTCATGACATGGATTCAGGTGCCCGCGGCAAGATGGACAAGCCTGGCGAATCTACTCTTGAGGATGGAACCTCGAAGGGCGATCCGCGTGCGGAAATCGGTCCCAAGGCGAAATATCCCGAGGACGTTCTCTTCAGCGATCCCTACGGCATTCTGGCCAAGCTGGCCGCCCAGGCGACCGTCGAGAAGGCAGTCGTCGCGCAGGGGCAGGCGGACGCCGTGTCTTCCAACGGTGATGCATTCCGCGATCCGTTCGATCCGGATTTTGTGTCCGCCACGCCTGAGCAGACTGTTGATGTGCAGCCGGCGTCCGATAAGAAGCCAGCAGGTGAAGTCCAGGACATTGACGTGGCCGAGCTGATGGCGCGCGCCAAAGCCGAAGTGCAGGCGGAGGCAAAAGCCGCAGTCGAGCAGCCTCCGGCGAATGCCCAGGCGGCGGATGCTTCGCCACGCGAGGTGGTGACACAGCCCGGAAATGGCGTGCAGGGCAAGAGTAATGAAGAGCGCACTGGACAGTCAGAAAGTCCTCCAGCGCCACCGGTCGAGCCTGGCCTGGAAGCCGAGATCAAGCACGCACTGCGTGAGGCCGCGCCAGGTGCCATGCCGCATATCGAGGTCAAGGGCACCAGCGAAGGCACGTTGATCAGCCTGACGGATGAGTTCGACTTCGGCATGTTCGCCATCTCGTCAGCAGAACCACGCCCGGAAACGGTGGTGCTGATGGAACGCCTTGCCAAGGTGCTGGCTGGATATCAGGGTCCGATCGTCGTGCGCGGTCATACCGACGGGCGCCCGTTCCGCACCGAAACGTATGACAACTGGCGGCTGTCATCAGCGCGCGCGCACATGGCCTATTACATGCTCGTGCGTGGCGGCATTCCCGAAAACCGGTTTGAGCGTATCGAAGGACACGCCGACCGCAGCCTGAAAGTCGCGGGCGAGCCGGACGCGGCTCAGAACCGGCGAATTGAAATCCTGTTGCGTAAGGGTCATGCGTCGTGAAGCGTATTCGTCCGTCTATCGTTGCGTTGCTTGTTGTTGGTCTGCTTCCGTTTGCTTTGCCAGTTCGCGCCGAAGCTCCGACATATAATCCCATCGAGCTTGTGCGCACCTTGCGTACCGTGCAGGACCAGATCGTGCATGGCAGCCGCAGCGCACATGCGGCGCATCGCAAGCTCATCAGCAATATCGCCGACCAGCTCATGAAAGTGCAGCCGGAGCAGTGGCGGGATCCCCGCAGCCTGCGCGCCGGCATCCTGTTTGCGCTTTCCGGCGGCGATCCGCGCGTGGCGCGCTCTATTCTGGGCCTCGGTAATTTGCCCCAGGATGAGGATCGTCTGCTGAGAGGCGCGCTGGCGCATGCGGAAGGACGGACTTCAGAAGCTATCGAGCTGCTGGCTGGCATCAATCCGAAGGCCCTTGATCTGACGATCGGTGGCCACGTCGCGCTGATCCAGGCGACCTTGCTTGCAAAGGACGAGCCCAAGCGCGCCATTCCTCATTTCGAGATGGCGCGCCTGCTGGCGCCGGGCACGCTGGTTGAAGAAGCCGCGCTGCGCCGTGAGATTCTGATGCTGTCGTCGCTTGGCGAATTCGAGCGGTTCGAGACGCTGGCTGCGCGCTACATGCGGCGGTATCGCAATTCCGTCTACGGTCACAACTTCCGCCGCCAGCTCGCGGTGGAAATCGCTGGCATGAAGTCCTGGGACAAGCCGGAGCGGTTGGCCCGACTGGACACCATGCTCGAAGTTCTCAGTGCTGCCGAGCGGCAGGATGTCTACCTGACGATGGCCGAGGCTGGCATTCTCAAGGGGCACGTGCAGTTGACCAAGTTCGCCGCGCAGCATGCTTCGACGCCGTCGGCCGGTAAGCCGGCTGCAAGCCCGCGTTCGCATGTCTACGAGGCTGCGGCTCTTATCGTCACGGATGATTTCGAGAACGGTCTGGCCAAGCTGAAGGGTGTCGAGCGCAGCAAGCTGGCTGCCAAAGACGCCGAACTGCTCGACGCTGCATTGCAGATGGCAAAGCAGATCCGCCACGTGCCGGAGGCTGGCACGGCCGCGCCGGTCGAGGACACCTCGGAACGCGCGCGTGATCTGGCTTCGGTCGGCGTTCGCAGCATCAAGTCCGCGCAAGCTGCGATGACTAAAGTGGACGCAATGATGAGCGCCAAATCAAAATGACCAAGGGACTGGAATGACGAAAGCCGGGGGAGTTGCAGCACATCCGACCGTCGCGCTGGAAACGGGCGGCGGGCGGATGCGGTCCAAATCCGACGCGGGGCAGAAAGATGCGGCCTCGGATTTTGCTTTCCCGGATCAGTTGTCCAGCCTTGAAAATGCCGAACCTGGCGATACTAAGCCGGCAAAATCGGGAATGCGCGCCTGGCCGGCGGATTTCGGTCGCCGCTTCGCCATCGCGCATGACGCCATCGTGCGCGATCAGTCTCGTAGCGCGGATCCCGCAGCCGAGGTAGCGACATCCGAACTGGAGTCGGAACTGGCCCGGATCCTCGACGGCGGCTTGGCCGATTCCTCGGCGATAGAGGATGGCGCAGCCGGGGGCGAGGAGGTGTCCGCCGACGGCGATAGGCCCGCTGACACCCCCGCAATCGTGCAAGCGGCAGCAACTTCGGCCCAGTTGCTCGGCCCGGTAACGCGTGCGAGCATTAATCAATGGTCGATGCCAACATCTGCGCAGGTTAGGCCAGCCATTGCCGATCCGGACCAGGAGACACAGCTTTTCAAGCAGGTCGCGTTGCCGACGGAGGATGCTGATATCGCACCCGTTCCGCGCGGCGCGATTAGTCCGGAGGGCGAGACGGATGTGCCGGACATGCCGATCGCCGACGCCCGCCGATTGCAGGAGGGTGCAACACGAGATTCCCGCGATGCAGGCGATCGCGATGTCGCCAGGGCCGAGGTAAAGGTTACGAGCGTTCGGCAGGAAACGCATTTCGTGCCGGTTGGGCGGTCCACCCCGGCCCAGCAGATCGCGGAAGCGCTGTCGTCGGCAGATGCCGAGCAGGCGCAGCGCCCGATTTTCGATCCTGCGGCTCAGGCGCGCTCGTCATCGCCTTTGCGCGTGCTGCAGGTCCAGTTACAGCCGGTCCACCTGGGCACCGTGACTGTCAGCCTTTCGTTGAGGGCGGACGTGCTTGAAGTCCAGCTGGCGGCATCACAGCCGGGAACTGCTGATATGCTGAAGCAGGATCGGCAGATGCTGTCCGAACTGCTGCGGCAGTCCGGCTATGATATCGATAGCATCAACGTGCGTATCGCGGAGCCGGATGCGGCGGTGACGACCAATCCGACGCAGACACAGATGCCGTCCCAGAGCGTGGCAACGCCGGCGGGCCAGATGCAATCATCCGGTTGGACGCTTGCGGACGATCGCTCCCGTGACGCGCGCCAGCAGCCGGGACAGCAGCCGGATCAGGGCGCGGGCGGCAATCGCGGTAACGGCGCGGCCGATCCGGCCGGGAACTCCGCCCCCGGCGTTTATCTCTAGCGCCCTGGAAAGCAGCGACCGACTTCGCGCGAGCTGAAGCGCTCGCGTGCCCGCCCGCGGCCGCGCGCAAAATTCCGTGTCCTGATATTTTCCAATTGACGCCGTAAGCGGAATGGCGATCTCCGCTGCATGGTTGGAACAGAATGGTTCATTGCCTCGTTTTGTAGGAATGGAATACCGTTTTTGTTTTTCTGTTCGTCGTTTCGGGGAATATTATTCTGCTAAGCTGCGCCGCTCGCAATGGAGACGGTGCTATGCCTCAAGACATGTCATTCGCGGATGCAAGCGCCACCGACGGCGAGTTACTTCGCCTCGTCGTGCGGCTCGCCGATGGCTCTACGTTTGAGCCGGAAGCTGCACCGGGCTTCCGAATCATGGAACTCATCCGCGCTTACGGTATTCCGATGAAGGCCGAGTGTGGTGGCTCAGGCGTCTGCGCGACCTGCCATGTGCGCATCCCGCGTCCCTGGAACGATATGCTTCCGCCGCCGTCCGATGACGAACTGGCTAAGCTCGACGAGATCCCCGACGCTGACGAGACCTCGCGCCTCGCGTGCCAGATCATGATGAGCGAAGACCTCGACGGTCTCGAGCTGGAAATCCAGCCCGATAGCCTGATCGGCCAGACCTGGATCGCGGGTTGAGATGATGGCGGGTTTTCCGGTTTTTATCGAAGTCGGCCGCGTGCCGCCGCTGGTTGTTGGCGGCGGCGAGTTGGCCCTGATCAAGGCGCGGCTGCTGTTGAAGCGCGCGGCGCACGTTGAAATAGCTTCGGATAATTCAGTGCCTGGTATTCGTGCGCTGGTGGCTGATGGTAAGCTGGCACTGGTGCCCGGCGTACCTGACCGCGACACCATCGCCGGCCGGCCGCTGGTGATTTCTGCGACCCAGGATGATGCCGAGGACACGCGTATCTCGGCGATTGCGCGTGCGCTTGGTGTGCCGGTGAACGTGCCGGATCGGCCTGAACTGTGCACGCTGTCGCTGCCGGCGATTGTCGATCGCGGCGAGGTGACGGTCGCGATCGGCACAGAAGGCGCGGCGCCCGTACTGGCGACGGAATTGCGTGCGCGGCTGGAACAGGAGCTGCATCCGCGTCTCGGACGCCTGGCGGAAATCGCACGCGACTATCGCGCCGATGTGGCGGAACGACTGGAGCCCGGACCGCAGCGTCGCGCGTTCTGGCACGGTGTTTTTTCAGGCCCGCCAGCCGACGCCATTCTCGCAGGCGATGAAGCGGGCGGCCGTAAGCTGATCGTGGATCGCCTGTCTGGCGTGGCGCAGGACGGTCCGCCGGTTGGCCGCGTGATCCTGGTTGGTGCAGGTCCCGGCGATCCGGATCTGCTGACCCTCAAGGCCGTGCGTGCGCTGAAGAACGCCGACGTTATCCTCCACGATGGCCTCGTCGGTGATGGTGTTCTGGACTACGCGCGGCGCGAGGCACAGATCATTTCGGTGGCCAAGGCGCGCGGCCGGCATGCCAAGACGCAGGCCGAAATCAACGCGCTGATGGTGGCGTTCGCGCGCGACGGCAAAACGGTGGTGCGGCTGAAGGGCGGCGATCCGTTCATGTTCGGGCGCGGCGGCGAGGAGATCGATTGCCTGCGTGCATCCGGCATTCCGGTCGATGTGGTGCCTGGAATTACTGCTGCTGTTGCGGCTACGGCGTCGCTGCAAATTCCGCTGACGCATCGCGACGTTTCGCATTCGGTGACCTTTATTTCCGGACATGCGGCCTGCACCGGCGAGCCGGATTTCGAGCAGATCGATTTCGCGGCGCTCGCGCGTGGCCAGGCGACGCTTGCGGTCTACATGGGGCTGGCGACGGCGGGCGCGCTCGCCGGCAAGCTGATTGCATCCGGCTGGCTTGCGACAACGCCGGTGATGGCAATCGATCGGGCGTCTCACGCCAATGAGCGGCGTGTCGCAGCAACGCTCGATCTGCTGGCGCGCGATCCCGGCAGCTTGGGGCTCAGCGGTCCCACGCTTCTGATTGTCGGCGAGATCGCCGGATTGCCGGCTGCAGGCCTCGTGATCCAGGCAGTCGAGCGGGAAATCGCGCCGCCCACCGATCAACCCATCGCACATCAAGAGGCCGCCTATGCCTAGCGTCGTTACCGCCAACGAATTGCGATCTGGCGCGGTGGTCTATCTGGGCGACGGTGGCCAATGGGTCGAGGCGTTGGAGCAGGCCGCGATCGCCCACGACGCCGATGCGCTGAAGCAGATGGAGCAGCTCGCGGTGCAGGCTGTGGAAAGCTGTAGCGTGACGGGCGTCTACGCCATGGACGTGAAACTTGCCGATGGCCGGCCGACGCCGGTTTCCGTGCGCGAGCGCATTCGCGCAGCGCATGCTCCGACGGTTTGAGGGATTACATCAATGTATCGCTATGACGAGTTCGATCATGGCTTCGTCACCGAACGCGTGAACCAGTTTCGCGATCAGGTGACGCGTCGCTTGGCCGGTGATCTGACGGAAGAGCAGTTCAAGCCGCTGCGTTTGCAGAACGGGCTTTACCTTCAGCTTCATGCCTACATGCTGCGCATCGCCATTCCCTACGGCGTGCTGTCGAGCCGCCAGTTGCGCCAGCTCGCCATGATCGCGCGGCGCTGGGATCGCGGGTTCGGCCATTTCACGACGCGGCAAAACATCCAGTTCAACTGGATTCGGCTCGATGATGCGCCCGATATTCTTGCGGCCCTGGCCGAGGTGGAGATGCACGCCATCCAGACCAGCGGCAACTGCATTCGCAACGTAACTGCCGATCCTTATGCCGGTGTCGCGATCGACGAGATCGAGGATCCGCGGGTGTGGGCTGAAGTGCTTCGTCAGTGGTCGACGATCCACCCGGAATTCCTGTTCCTGCCGCGTAAGTTCAAGGTGGCCATTACGGGCGGTGCGGAAGATCGCGCGGCGATCCTGTTCCACGACATCGGCCTGAAGATCGTGAAGGGGCCGAGCGGAAAGACCGGCTTTCGCGTCTTCGTCGGCGGCGGCCAGGGTCGCACGCCTTACGTCGCGCAGGAGATCCGCGACTTCGTTCCGCGCGAGCATCTGCTGTCGTATCTCGAAGCGGTCATGCGGGTGTACAACCTGCACGGCCGGCGCGATAACATCTACAAGGCGCGCATCAAGATCCTGGTCAACGCCATCGGCATTGAGGAATTCCGCAATCAGGTCGAGGAGGAATGGGCCAAGCTCGACAAGCCGTCGATCGATTTGCCAGCCGAGGAATTGGCGCGGATTGCAGCCTATTTCGCACCAAAGACGCTTAGGCGGTCGGCGGTGCGCGTCGCGGCCATTGAAGCGCGGCGGCTTTCGGATGCCGGGTTTGATCGCTGGGTACGCACAAATGTGCTGCCGCATCGCGTGTCCGGGCATGCCATCGTCAACATCTCGTTCAAGGAGCCTGGCAAGGTGCCGGGTGATGCCACGGCCGAGCAGATGGACGCTGTTGCCGATCTCGCTGACGCGTATGCGCATCAGGAAATCCGCGTCACCTATCAGCAGAACCTCGTCCTGCCGAATGTTGCAGTGATGGATCTGGCAGCGGTCTATGACGGGCTGGTCGAAGCCGGTATCGAAACGGCGAATACCGAATTTATCACCGATATCATCGCCTGCCCGGGGCTCGACTATTGCAATCTGGCCAATGCGCGTTCCATCCCGATCGCACAGGCAATTTCGCTGCGTTTTGCCAAGCCAGAGCGCGCGGAGGAAATCGGTCCGCTGCGCCTGAACATCTCGGGCTGCATCAATGCCTGCGGCCATCATCACGCGGGCAACATCGGCATTCTCGGCGTCGATAAGAAGGGCACCGAGCATTATCAGATTACCCTCGGCGGTAGCCCGAAGGACGACGCGGAGATCGGCGTTATCGTCGGCCCGAGCTTCACTGCGGAAGATGTGCCGGACGCAATCGAGACAATTGTCGATACGTATCTGAAACTGCGTAACGAGGCTTCGGAGACGTTCGTGCAGGCCTACCGCCGCGTCGGCAAGGCGCCGTTCCGCGATGCGCTGTACGGTCCGGATCAAACGCGCACGGTGCAGGCCGCATCCGTGGAGGCCACGAATGTCTGAACCCAAGCCGCTGCTGTTGCCGCTGAAGCCGCCGTCCACCGATCCGAAGCTGTGGCGCGCCGGACGCTTCGAGCCGGACACCTGGCGTGCTCTTGATGATGCCGAGGCGCTGCCGATAGAAGGGCGTGCCGTTCTCAGCTTGTCGCGCTGGCGAGCCGAGCAGCCGACGTTGGCCGCGCTCGGCGTGCCGCTGGGCATCAAGGTGCAGCCGAACGAGGCGCTTGATCCTGAGGCCGACGATCTCGGCCGGCTGCAGCTCATCGCGCTGGCGTTCCCAAAGTTCACCGACGGCCGCGCCTATTCCACGGCCCGCCGCCTCAAGGAATGGGGATACAAGGGCGAGATCCGTGCCACGGGCGATGTGCTACTCGACCAGATCCCGCTGATGCTCCGTTGCGGCTTCGATGGCCTGGAGATCGTCCATGCTCCGACGATCGAGGCGCTGGAGCGTGGCGAGTTGCCGGCGGTTACGCGGACGTATCAGAGCGCCGCTGAGAGCGCGCCCGCGCTCTGGCGCTCCCGACGCGCCGCCGCGGTTCAAGGAGCGGCAGGGTAGGTTTCGGCGTTTGCTGCTGGCCGTAGGTCGCGAAGCCGGCGAGCGCCTCGCTGATTTCGGCATCGCTCAGCAGGACGGGGCCGCTGTCGATCTGCAATGCCAAGTGATACTGCCTGGCCAGCGTTTCCAGTTCGACCGCGCGCCATAGCGCCTTTTCGAGATCCGCGCCCACGGCAATCGCGCCGTGGTTGGCCAGCAGGCAGCCGTAACGATCCTGCAAAGCCTCGACCGCGAGCAGTGAGAGCGCCTTCGTCCCGTAGCGGGCATACCCGGCGCAGCGCACGTCCGATCCGCCGAACGCAGCGACCATATAATGACAGGCCGGAATGTCCCGCCGCGCGATGGCCAAAGCCGTCGCGTAAGTCGAATGGGTATGCACGACGCTGCCGACATCAGGCCGCGCGTTCAGAATATCGAAATGGAACTGCCATTCGGATGAGGGTTTGCACGGACCTTCCCAGCGGCAGTCGTCGCGGTTCAGCGGCATGGCCGCGATCATGTCCGGCGTCATCGCGTCGTATGCAATACCCGACGGGGTAATCAGCATGGCGTCCCGGTAGCGGACCGAGATGTTGCCCGATGTGCCTTGGTTGAGGCCGGAGGCATTCATCCAACGACAACTGTCGATGATGGACTGCCGGATCTGGCGTTCGAGCTTGATCATGTCCGGGCCGGTTGTGGCGCGCGAAAGGCATCGCCCGGTTAGCACGTCCGCGCCCGCGGCAGCAAGCTACGACCCGGGTGGGTAAACCGTTAACCCTTTCGGGCCTGAGTGTTTCTCTGTTGCATCTGCCATGTTGAAAAGCAGGGCTGAGGAAACAGCTTTGCATTCACATCCATTGTTCAGTCCACGGCGATCCACTACGCTGGTGCAATCGTTCCGACGGCGGGTTTGCGTACATGTTTGGTGTTTCCGGCATTCAATGCGCACCTGCTCCGACGATCGACCCGATTTCCACTTTCGCATCAGCCCCTGACTTGGCTCTCGGCCAGGGAAGGCGCGCGTGTGGGCGAGGTATCGGGGTCTGTCACGCGTTGCCCCCTATTCGATGAGCCCCCGCCTATGATCTCCTTCAAGCATCTGACGACAGCGCTTGCGGCGTTTGCGCTGCCTCTTGCCATCGCCATCGCACCCCCGCGCGCCCTTGCCGCTGACGAGGCGAGCCCGAATGACGTGGCGCGCTTCCTGGCCGGCCTAGAGCCGTCCGCGACGTCCCCACTTGCGCCCCTGATGCGCCAGAAGACCTGGCAGGTGCACGCCCGCGTGTTCGATCAGGCCTGGAAGGGGCTTGATCAGCGGCAACTCTCGAAGATCCGCACTTGGTCGCAGACGAACCTAACCGCGCGCCGTCCGGTCATGTTCTACATGTTCAGCGGACCGGACTTCCTCTATGCCAACACGCTGTTTCCCGGCGCCTCGACTTATGTGATGAGCGGCCTCGAACCGGTCGGGCGGGTGCCGGAGCTGACCCATTCGGTGCGCCGCACGCTGCCGCAGTCCCTGGCCTCGCTGCGTGTCTCGATGAACTCGATCCTGAGCTATAGCTTCTTCAGGACCAAGGATATGCGCGTGCAGCTTTCCAGCGGCGCGCTGCATGGCACGTTGCCAGTACTGTATGTGTTCCTGGCGCGGACTGGCATGACCATCCATGACGTCGAGCTGGTCAACGTCGCTGTCGACGGAACCGTGCAGACGGTTGTCGTGGGTGACAAGAAGCAGGCGGGCGGCGTCAAGATTGCTTTCTCCGCCGGCAACGGCGCCCCGAAGCAGACGCTCTACTATTTCCAGACCGATCTCTCGAATGCCGGCGTCAAGAACAGCGGCTTCATGAAGTTTGTCGAGCAGCTTGGGGTGGGCGATGCCCTGGTGAAGAGTGCGTCATATCTGATGCACGCCGACAACTTCTCGACCGTGCGCGACTTCCTGCTGGCGCGGACCCAGACGATGGTTCAGGACGATTCCGGCATTCCGCTGAAGTTCTTCAAGACCGATGACTGGGATCTTCGTCCCTATGGCAAGTATCTTGGGCCAATCCCACTGTTCGCGGGCCAGTATCAGCCGCAGCTCGGCAAGCTTTACACGACCTCGGCGCAGCGGATCGATTTCGGCATCGGCTATCGCTGGCGGCCGCAGGAGTCCAATCTGCTGATGGCGGTGAAGAAAGACCAGACGGCGGCGCAGGAACTGAACGCTTCGGCCGGTACGAAGTAGGAGAGCACGCGGACGTCGGGCGTTGTAGCTCGCGAGGCGTGCTGCACTCTTCGGTGATGAAACCGTTGCGTTTCCAGTCGACGAGCAGACACGAAAAAGGGTGCCTGACGAGATGTCGGGCACCCTAAATCAGTTCGAGCCCCGGCGATCAGGCCGAGAAACTCGATCAATCGCAGTAGGTCGGGCGATAGCACCGCTCTGCGCCGCGACGGCAAACGTAGTCGCCGTACTTATTGTAGTAGCACCGGCGCGGACCCCGCTCGCAACGGACCGGGCCCTTATAGCAGCCGCCGTAGTATCCGGCGCGGGAGCTGTTCATCGCCCCCAGAATGCCGAGGCCGATGATCGTGCCGCCAACGATAGCAGCAGTACGACCGCCACGTGCCTCAGCCGGCTGAGACGAAGCAGCGCCAACCGCGAAGACGAAGGTCAGAGCGAGAAAGAAGCTAGCCAATTTCTTGACCATGGGAACTCCCCAATGCACATGGCCGCCCCCTGGCGGCATTGGATTCTGTTGCAGCGGGAAAATGTTCAGTGCCCGCCCAACGATATAGCCGTATCCCAGATGAATAAGGCGTGAACACGTTGAATTTCTGCTGACATCACGTCATCAGGGTGAACATGAGCTGAATTTGTCACGGGTGTTGCCATGGCAAGGCGGAATGGCAGCCAAGCAACAGGGTGTGGCTCTACGGCTCTTGAGGGCGGCGATAGGGTTCGCTACGTCACAGGGCCATGAGCACGAAACCGATTCTTCCCGGGCCTGGCCCGATCGAACCCATCACTCTCAAGGACGCACTTGAAGAGCGATACCTGTCGTACGCGTTGTCCACGATTATGGGCCGCGCTCTGCCGGACGTACGCGACGGGCTGAAGCCGGTGCACCGCCGCATCTTGTATGCGATGCGCGAACTGAAGCTCGATCCGGATTCCGCGTATAAGAAGTGCGCCCGCGTGGTCGGCGACGTAATCGGTAAGTTCCACCCGCATGGCGACCAGGCGGTCTATGATGCGCTGGTTCGCCTCGCGCAGGATTTTGCCCAGCGATATCCGCTGGTCGATGGCCAGGGCAACTTCGGCAACATCGACGGAGATAACGCCGCTGCCTACCGGTATACGGAAGCCCGGCTGTCCGACACGGCGGGCCGCCTGCTGGCGACCATCGACGAGGAAACCGTCGACTTCCGCGCCACCTTCAACGGCGAGGAAGACGAGCCGATCGTGCTGCCGGCCAACTTCCCGAACCTGCTGGCCAACGGCGCGGCCGGCATCGCGGTGGGCATGGCCACCAACATCCCGCCGCACAACATCGAGGAACTCAGCAACGCGCTGCTGCACCTCATCAAGCACCCGAACGCCACCATCGAGAAGCTGGTCGAGTTCATTCCGGGGCCGGATTTCCCGACCGGCGGCGTGCTGGTCGAACCGCGCGAGTCCATTCTGGAAGCCTATCGCACGGGGCGTGGCGGGTTCCGCCTGCGCGCCAAGTGGGAGCGGGAGGATACCGGCCGCGGTACATATCAGGTCGTGATTACCGAGATCCCTTATCAGGTTCCGAAGTCCAAGCTGGTCGAAAAGCTGGCCGAGCTGCTGCAGGACAAGAAGCTGCCATTGGTCGGCGACGTGCGCGATGAATCGGCGGAGGAAGTTCGCCTCATCATCGAGCCGAAAAGCCGGACCGTCGATCCGGTGGTCATGATGGAGAGCCTGTTCCGTCTGTCGGAGCTGGAGATCCGCTTTGGCCTGAACATGAACGTGTTGTCGGGCGGGCAGATCCCGAACGTGCTGTCCCTGCGCGATGTGCTGCAGCAATGGCTGGAGCATCGCGTCGAGGTGCTGGTGCGCCGCTCGCAGTTCCGTCTGGGCAAGATCGAGCACCGCCTGGAAGTGCTCGATGGCTACCTCATCGCCTATCTGAACATCGACGAGGTCATCCGCATCGTCCGCTTTGAGGACGATCCGAAGTCCAAGCTGATCGCCAAGTTCAAGCTGTCGGAAGTCCAGGCCGAAGCCATCCTGAACCTCAGGCTGCGGTCGCTGTCGAAGCTGGAAGAGGTGGAGATCCGTGCCGAGCACGACCGCCTGTCGGGTGAACAGCGCGACCTGAAGGCGCTGCTGAACTCGGAAGAGCTGCAGTGGCAGAAGATCTCCGAACAGGTCCGCGAACTGCGCGAAGAGTACTCCAAGAAGACCGAGCTTGGCCGTCGCCGGACCTCCTTCGCCGATGCGCCGACCATCGAGATCGATCTCGAGCAGGCGCTGATCGAGAAAGAGCCGATCACCGTGATCCTTTCCGACAAGGGCTGGATCCGGGCGCTCAAGGGCCACATGGACGACCTGTCCAAGCTCGACTTCAAGCAGGGCGACAAGCTCAAGCGGGCGGTCAAGGCATTCACCACCGACAAGCTTCTGATGTTCGCGACCAACGGCAAGTTCTTCACGCTGACAGGCGCGGAGCTGCCCGGCGGCCGCGGCCATGGCGAGCCGGTGCGTCTGATGGTCGACCTTGAAGAAAGCCACGACATCGTCGAGCTGTTCGTGTGCGAGCCCGGCCGCAAGCTGCTGGTCGCCAGCACCGGCGCCTATGGCTTTATCGTGCCGGAGGACGACGTGATTGCGTCGACCCGCAAGGGACGCCAGGTGCTCAATGTCAGCGAGCCCGATGAGGCGCAGATCTGCGTTCCGTGCACGGGCGACACGCTGGCTACGATTGGAGATAACCGCAAGTTGCTGGTTTTCCCGGTTTCCGAGGTCAACGAGATGACGCGCGGCAAGGGCGTGATCCTGCAGCGGATCAAGGACGGCAAGCTGATCGACGCTCGCGCCTTCGACGCCTCGGACGGTCTGACATGGCTCGACGCGGCGGGCCGGACGTTTACATTGTCCATGAAGGATTTGAGCGAGTGGGTTGGGCAACGTGCGCAAGCGGGTAAAGTGGCGCCGAAAGGGTTTCCGCGCTCTAACAAGTTCGGCCCGGCTTTCGGATAGGTCTGCAGCGTCTCGACTCCGTACTCAGAGCTGAGACTTGCACGTGTTCCGCCGCCGAGCCATGGGTAAGATGCGACTGCAACGCGGCGACGGGAAAGTTTGTCCAATGTGGCGCGCGCTTCGACTGATCATCGTCGCTATGCTGGTCGGCACTGCCGGAGCTCAGGCCCAGGGGGCTTGCTCGAAATCGGATTTCGAGGCGGTTGTCGATGACGCCGCCGCGGCGCTGCGCGATCTCAACGCCAAGCACAAGCCGATGTTCCAGGAGCGTTTACGCCAGTTGAAAGACAAGCGCGGCTGGGACCACAACACGTTCATGGTCGAGGCGGCGACCTTCGTGCAAGACGACAAGATCTCCGAATACGACCAGCTTTCGGTTGAGTATCTCGATCGGATCAACAGTCTGGGTACAGAAGGTGCGTCAGCGACGACGCCGGATTGCAAGCTGCTGGTCGATGTCCGCGCCAACATGACGGCTCTGGTGGCGGCGCAAACGTTGAAGTGGGACTACATGTTCGACAAGATCGGCAAGGAGCTTGGGCCCTAGATCCGCTGCTGCCCTCGATGAGCGTGATCTCGCCCGAAAGCACGTAGACCATCTCGTCCTCGGCGCTGTGCCAGTGCTTGATGGAGGTCCGCGAGCCGGCCGGAAGGATGTGCACGAACGCCCCGAATTGCGTCAGTCCGCCGGCTTCGCTGATCCATAACGTCCTGCTGGGACCGCACGGATCGTCGGATGGAGAGCTCTCGGAGATCATGCGGTCCGGCGTAATGGCGGTCATGGCATTCCCCGTTTCGACAGTGCGATGCGCGCAGGCGGATCGTCATCCGTAAGCAGTGCCATGTAGGGGAAATTCGCCGAACCGACGATGGCGGCTATTTGCTCGCGGGCGATCTGACCCAACCATTGCCGGTCAGGTGTTCCTGCGGCTGGAAGCGGGTTTTGTAGCACATCTTGCGCGATCCCTCGATCCAGTAGCCCAGGTAAAGATACGGCAGGCCGAGTTGGCGTGTGTATTCGATGTGTTCGAGGATCATGTAGGTGCCGAGGCTGCGCTCCGGCGCGACGGTGTCGTAGAAGCTGTAGACCATCGAGATGCCGTCCGACAGCCGGTCGCACAGCGCCAGCGCCATCAGCGGCCCGGGCTTCGAAATGCTGTTGCTGGGCCGCACCCTGTATTCGGTGAGGAAGGTGTCGACGATGCTGTCCTCGATCATAATGGCGTAGTCGAGAACGGTCATGTCAGCCATGCCGCCGTCGGAATGGCGGGTGTCGATGTAGTCGCGAAACAGGGCGTATTGCTCGGCCGACGGCTGCGGCTCGACGCGTTTGGCCATCAGGTCGGCGTTGGCCTTCACCGCGCGCTGGAATGACTTGTTCGGCGTGAATTCGTTAACAGCGACGCGCACCGATACGCAAGCTTGGCAGCCCTCGCAGTACGGCATGTAGGCGATGTTCTGGCTGCGCCGGAAGCCGCCCTTGAGCAGGTTGTCGACCAGCGCGGTCGGCTTGTCGTGGGTGAGATGGGTGAACAGCTTGCGCTCGAACTTCCCCGCCAGATAAGGGCAGGGCTGGGGAGCGGTGACATAGAATTCCGGGAAATTCTTCTGCTGTTCCGTCATTCTTGGCGCGTTCGAGATCCTGGGCCTCGGGGGAATCTAAGGGAGGCGGGTCGTGGTAATCAAGGTCCGTCTCATGGCGATCGCGTGCGACAGTCAACGAGCCGCAGAATAGCGATCGCCGAGCACGCCTTGTGGCCGCCAGATCAGCAATGCGACGAGCGCACCATAGACCGCCAGATCCCGGTATTCGATGGGAAACAGAGCCGACCACAGCGTTTCGAAGCTGCCGATGAGGATGCCCCCCACTAACGCGCCAGGGACCGATCCGATCCCGCCGGCAATCGCGGCGATCAGGGCTTTCAGGCCCAGCACGATGCCACCGGCATAGCCGAGGCCTCCGTAGAATACGGTCGATATGGTGCCTGCCACGCCAGCCAGCGCGGTCGCCAATACAATCGATGTCAGCAGGATGCGGGACGGATCGACCCCGGCCAGCATGGCGGCGCCGCTATCGTCGGCACATG
>JAEZBZ010000364.1 GCA_023412745.1 Pseudomonadota bacterium
ACCATCGAGGTCATGGTGATCGTCAAAGGGTGACTGCCGAGCGCGACCTGACTGGTCATGACGTCGCGGACAGCCAGCATCAACGCGCAGAACAACGGAATCAGCATCACCGCATCAAAACCCGCGAACGTAGGATTGACGACGATGGCCACACCGGCAAAACCAATCGCGACGGCCATCATGCGGCGCGGGCCGATCTGATCCCGCTTGAGCACGAAGCGCGAGATGAACACCACGAACAGAGGCGCTGCATAAACCAGCACCAGCGCCGTGGTCAGCGGCATGAATGAGAGACTGTAGGGAAACAGGAACAGCGTGGGCACCTGCAGTCCCGCCAGCCACAACGTTCCGTTCCAGGATTTCGGCACCACCTTCTGCCTGCCGCCAACGAAGGGCACGCACACAAGCAGCATCGCGACCGCGAGCGCCGAGCGCAGGAACAGCACCTGCATCAGCGGCAAGCCGAGGAGCAGTTCCTTCAGGATGACGTCGTTGACCGTGACGAAGCACGCTGCGACGGTCGATATGATCGCGCCCGCGGACCCGTCCGAACGGCCCGTCTCGGTCAGTCTCAATTTGAAGGATGGCGACATTTCAGGTGATGCCGGTTGGTGCCGGCCCGAACATGCGGTGAAGAGGTAATCTCCTGTATCATCTCGCCCGGTCCAACGCAGCAAGCATGATCGGGGACGAGGGGTGCTGCGGGCGCATGACGCCAGGATAATCCGCGGACCTGCCCGCATCCGACGCGCTGGAAGGTTGACTTCCCGCGGCCGATCTCCCATGCCCGCTGCATTATTGGCAGCTTGCGGAGAGCCATCATGTCCGCGCCGGAGATTGAAGGCGCCCAAGCGGCCCCCTGGTCCGCAGAAGTCCTGACCCTGTTCCCCGACATGTTTCCCGGCCCGCTCGGCTTTTCGCTGGCCGGACAGGCGCTGGCGTCTGACATCTGGCGGCTGACGGCCCGCGACATCCGCGATTTCGGTCTCGGCCGCCACCGCACGGTCGATGATTCCCCGGCCGGCGGCGGCCCCGGCATGGTGCTACGCTGCGACGTTGTGGCCGCTGCCATCGATCACGCCCGCGCTGAGACGCCCGACGTGCCGCTGATCTATCTGTCGCCACGCGGCGCGCCGCTGACCCAGGCAATGGTTCGCGACTTTGCGGCCGGGCCTGGGGTAATGCTGCTTGCAGGACGATTTGAGGGCCTAGATCAACGGGTTATCGACGCACGCCAGATCCGCGAAGTGTCCATCGGGGACTATGTGCTGTCCGGCGGCGAACTGGCCGCCATGGTGCTGATCGACGCCTGCGTCAGGCTGCTGCCCGGCGTCATGGGTGCGGATGCGTCGGCCACCGAGGAAAGCTTCGAGGACGGCCTGCTCGAATACCCGCTCTATACTCGACCGCGGGAGTGGGAAGGGCGCGCCATTCCTGACGTTCTGCTGTCCGGCGATCACAAGCGCATCGCGGAATGGCGCCATGCCGAACGCCTCCGGGCGACCCGCGAGCGGCGGCCCGACCTAGCCGCGAACGCAAAGTGAACGTCAGATTGCGCACGCAAGAGTCGACAACGGTTGCTGTTTGCGTTATTTACCAGCCACCCGAATTCCCGAAATGCTGCCGCATAGGGTCTACGGTCCGCTGGGCGGGCCCTGGCGCGCATTGAATCTCCGATCGAGGTCGTTAGCAATGAACGTCATCCAGACGCTCGAAGCCGAGCAAATGAGCGCTATCACCCAGAAGCGCGTCATTCCTGAATTCAGCCCAGGCGACACCGTCAAGGTGATGGTCAAGGTTTTCGAGGGCGACAACGTCCGCACCCAGGCCTACGAGGGCGTCGTGATCGCCCGTTCCGGCGCTGGCCTGAACGAGAGCTTCACGGTTCGCAAGATTTCCTACGGCGAGGGCGTGGAGCGCGTGTTCCCGATCTACTCGCCCTATATCGCGGACATCGAAGTCCTGCGCCGCGGCAAGGTTCGTCGCGCGAAGCTGTATTACCTGCGCGGCCGTCGCGGCAAGGCAGCCCGCATCATCGAGCGTTCTGACGCACGCGCCAAGCGCCTTAACTCGGCATTCAAGGGCTTCAAGCGGCCGAAGGGTTCGCCGGATGACCTGAAGCAGATCAGCGGCATCTCCGCGGATCTCGAAGCACAGCTCAACAAGTACAATGTTCTGCGCTTCGACCAGATCGCGGCGTTCTCGGACGAGGACATCGCCAATATTGACGAGCTGCTGAAGCTCAACGGCCAGATCGAGCGCGATGACTGGGCCGGCCAGGCCAACAAACTGCTCGCCGAATCGACGGCAGGCGAAGTTCCGGCCGAAGAAACCCCGGCCAGCTAAGCGACTGTCTCACCGCTCAGGTGGGCTTATTCCTTCAAACGGGCAGCAGGCCGGACGGGCGTGCTGCCCGTTTTGCGTTGCGGTCGCACTCGCGCGTCAGCGCGCAATGACCGGCTTGGCGTGCGACGAGGACAGCGCCAGCCCCACGAAGTCTTCAGGCAAGAGCCTCCGCGCGACAGTCTCGATGTGGGTTTGGACGCCTGAAAAATCCCGAAGCGCCGACAGCTCGGCCGGATAATCGGGACGAACATACACCTTCGGCCGTCCCTCCGTCCGCAGATAGTCTTCGATCGCGGCGGCGGCGCGCGATCCCTCGACATCCCGCACATACTCCGTGATCGCCAGCACGCCAGCCGACCCGGGATCGGCCGGGAGTTTCTCGGTCCGCTGCGCCAGCGCATCCGCGCCTCGGCATCGCTCGCGATAGCCTGGTTGCGCATGTCGTCCGAGGGCTCAATTCCGACGACGGCAATACCTTGCGGCAGGACGTCAGCCAACTGGCGCGTGAAAATGCCGGTGCCGCTCCCGACATCGAGCACGCCGGCACCGCGAACCTGTCCTTATCCGCCGCAATACTGGTCCTCTTCAGGTCAGCGGCCCATGCGCCTGCATGAACGGCAGCACATGGGCATGAAACGATGCCGGATCTTCGACGTGAAGCATGTGCGAGACGCCCGGCACGATGACCAGTTCCGAACCGTCGATTTCGCGATGGATGACTTCCGAGGCGGCAGGCGGGGTTGCTGGATCCAGCGCACCAACGATCACCAGCGTCGGCAATCTGATCTCCTTCAGCCGATCGGTGACATTGAGCCCCCGGATGGCATGACACCAGCCGACGTAACCGACCGCGGACGTCGCCTCGATCATATGGCGCAGCCGGGCGACGAGTTCGGGTTTCTTCGTGAACACGGGCGGCGTCACCCAGCGCGGAAGCTGACCGTCGACGATCGTCCTGGTCGTGCCGCTGGCATCGATCGCCTGGATGCGCTGATCCCAGATCGGCAGTGCATCGGCGGGCACCGCGCTGGTGGTCGCGGCCAGGCACAGCGAATGAAAGCGATCGGGATATTGCAGACCGAGATATTGCCCGACCATGCCACCCATCGACAGACCGAGGAAACGCGCCTTGTCGATGCCAAGATGGTCCATCAGCGCGATGACATCCGCCGCCAGCACATCGAAGGTGTAGGCACCCTTCGGCGCCTCGGTCTGGCCATGGCCGCGCGCATCCATGCGCACCACGCGATAACGCGGTTCGAGCGCGGCGGTCAGTTCGTCCCAGATCGACAGATTGGCGGCCAACGGATGATGCAGCACCACGGCGGGCCCGTTCTGCGGTCCCGAAACCTGATAGTGCATGGTGATACCGTTGATCGGTGCCATCATCGTCCCGCGTCTCCTTCTTGGCCACAGCAATATCAGCTGGTGCGCGACGATAGTGCAAAATGAGGACGCTGTCGGCGCTCTGAGGCGCTAGCGCCGGTAGAAAAACGCCTCGGCGGCAAAGCCGCTGGACTGTGTCGCTGTGGCGGTCGACTGACGCCGCGTTGTCCGGGCGGGACTGGTCTCGGTCGGAGACTGGCTGATGCTCCTGAAACCATGGCCGCGAACCGTTTCGCGGGCTGATTGGCCGGCATCCTCTGCTGCAGGTTCAGCCGTTTCCACCGCCTCCGATACCTGCTTCACGCAGGCATAGTCCTGCGCACTGTCGAGCCGCCCCCGGCGCCCGCGACGCGGTTCAGGTTGCGCCTGGCTAGCCGCCGTGACCTCACCAGGACTTCTCTCCTGCACGATGTATCGCTCGTCGCAGACCATTACGCGCGGCGGCACCTGCGTCGTTTCGAAGGCGTCGTAGCCCTCTTTCAGATTGGCCCAGAAATCACGCCATTCGCTTTGCGCATGCAGCGCCATGTTGGCGTCGGTCATGCGAAACGGAAACACGTGCACGTTGACGATCTGCTGCCCGCCGCGCATCGCCTTTTCGGTCAGGCCATAGATCTCCTGCATGACCGGATCGGTCATGGCGAAACAGCCGGTCGATGAGCAGCCACCGTGCAAGAGGATGTACGAGCCGGTGCGCAACTGCGCCTTGTCGAACGGATTTGGGAATCCGAGGTTCAGCGAGCGCGGCCAACGGCCGGCCAGATGCAGATGGCGGCGGCGGATCTTGTAGAAGCCTTCCGGATTCTGCTTGTCGCCCTCGGCGAGCTTCGGCCCCAGCGTGCCGGACCAGTGACACATCGGATAGGTGTCGAGCAGGACGAAACGGTCGCCCTTGCGCATCCAAAGCTCGAGTTCGGATTCAGCCTTGAAGATACGGATGAAGACTTCCGCGCCTTCATGCAGGCCCTTGCTGCTCAGGCGCTGGGCGAGCTGTCTGACATCCGGCGTGCCGGGCAAGGAAAGCGTTCCGGCCGCATGCTGGCGCTGCCGTTCGATGCGATAGGGCGCAACATCCTTCAGTTCGATCGTGATCGCTTGCGCGGCCTGCATTCCGGCAGCAGAGCACAGCACTGCAGCCAGCCCCGAATTCAGCAGGCGCTTGCACCAGGACGATGCTGCGGTCATCCAGAATCCCTGTAAGTCTCTCGACCCACCTTGAGGACGTTTAGCCGAACGCGCGACGGTTTTCGTCTGCGTTTCCAGCAACCAACCGGGTTACGTGCCCGGACGGCCACACGTCTTGGGGATAACTCCGAAAGCCGCGAGAAGGTCCGTCTCGCGCTATTGCGTGAAGCCGAACGTGCGCTGGGCGCTGAACGCGCTGCTGGAGGTGCCGCCAATGTTGTCATTGGTCAGCCCATACGCCGGCATCGTGCCGTTCGCCGCGATGGAGCGCATCCGCGGGCCAGGGGCCACGATCCGCTCATCGGCGATCTGCTGGTTTGCCGGAGAAAACGGCTCCGGCGTCGGCCTGTCGAACGCTGGGCAGTAGCCCTCGGCATCGAGCCGGACCGGGGTCGCGCCACGCCATTTGACATTGACGTGATAGCGCCGCTCGCAAACCGCCACGGTGGGTGTCGTGCGGGTCAGCTCGAAATAGTCGTAGCCTTCCTTCAGCGTCCGCCAGAATTGATAATGCGGGCTGCTGCGATACCGCGCCATGTTCTCGTCGGTCATACGGAACGGGAAGGCATGCACCTCGAAGCCGTCCTGGCCGCCGGCGAATGCCTCGCGTGACAGCGCGTAGATTTCCTCGATCAGGCCGTCGGTCATCGCGTAGCAACCGGCCGACTTGCACTTGCCGTGCACCATCAGGAAGTCGCCAGTGCGGCCATGCGCGCGGTCATACGCGTTCGGGTAGCCGAGATTGAATGCCAGATGGAACTGCGAATTCGGGTTCATCTGATGGCGGGCGACGCGATAGAAGCCTTCCGGCGCCTGCTTATCGCCCTGCCGCATCTTGGGACCCAGATCGCCCGACCAGTTGCAGATAGGATAGGTCTTGAAGTGATAGAAGCGGCCGTCATCACGCTGCTTCCAGATTTCCAGTTCCGATTCTTCCTTGAAGATACGGACGAAAATCGGCTGCTCGGGCCGCATTGCCTTCCTGCCGAGATGCATCATCGCATCCTTCGACAGTGGCTGCATGTGAGGTGGGATTTCGACTTGCGCGCACGCCGCGGCCAGACCAGCCACAGCAACCGTCAAACCGATACGACAAAAGCGCATCGCATTAGCCCCCAGGCTGATCAAGCTCATACACCGTGCCCCTGGCGCACGCCGATCAGCATTGAGCCCCCTTGGTAAATAACCGGTTAACGATTCGCGTTGTCTTCCACCTTGTTCGGCGTGCCGACTCGCTGTCAAGCCATCCTGCGCACAGCATTTTGACAGCCTCAGGGCAAAGACACAAGCCGCGCCCCGAACAAATAACCTTGCATATCAAGGTTTTAGAGGCTGCGACCGATCTCCAGGAAACGCTCGTGGCGCTGCTTGCGGATCTGCTCCGCCGACTGACCGTCGAACTCCGCCAGCGCCTTGGCGATCGCATCACCCGTGGTGGCGATGGCGCGATCGGGTTCGCGATGCGCACCGCCGACCGGCTCGGGGATAATCACATCGATGACCTTGAGCTGCGCCAAATCCTGCGCGGTGATCTTCATGTTGGTCGCCGCATCGATGGCGCGCGCTGAATCACGCCACAGGATCGAGGCTGCCGCTTCCGGCGACGCGACCGTATAGATCGCATGCTCCAGCATGAGGATACGGTTGGCCGTGGCGATCGCTACCGCGCCGCCCGAACCGCCCTCGCCGATCACCACCGTGATCAGCGGCACACCGAGCGCTAGGCAGCAGTCGGTCGAGCGCGCGATGGCCTCGGCCTGACCGCGTTCCTCCGCGCCGATGCCGGGATAAGCGCCCGCCGTATCGACAATAGTGATCACCGGCACGCGGAAGCGGTCGGCCATCTCCATCAGGCGTACGGCCTTGCGGTAGCCCTCAGGCCGCGCCATTCCGAAGTTGTGCTTGATGCGGCTTTCGGTATCGGAGCCCTTTTCGTGGCCGATCAGCATGATCGAGCGGCCGCGGAACCGACCCAGGCCACCGATGATCGCCTCATCCTCGGCGTAGTAGCGGTCGCCGGCCAGAGGCGTGAAGTCCTCGATCAGGCCCTTCACGAAGTCCAGCGTATGCGGGCGGTCCGGATGCCGAGCGACCTGGGTCTTCTGCCAGGGCGTCAGTTTGGCGTAGGTCTCCGAGAGAAGCTGCTGCGCCTTCTGCTCCAGCTTGGTGATTTCCTCGGACATGGAAACCGCGTTCTCGCCGTCGCTGAGCGTCCTGAGCTCGGCGAGCTTGCTTTCAAGCTCAGCGACCGGCTTTTCAAACTCGATGTACGTCCTGATAGGTTGTCGATCCATGACTGCCCAGAGGGGTTGAGCGCCGCTTATGGCTGCTGCCGGGCGCAATCTGCCCGGACATTCGCCAGGGGCGGGGCAGAAAGTCAAGTTTTGCACACCGGGCCGCGGCGGTCCAGCAGCGCTAAAGCGCCGTCACGCCGGGATTAACCGCGTTTCCCGACCGCCAGTGGGTGGTGTTCGAGCACAAGCTTGCGCAGCCGATCCTCCAGAACGTGTGTGTAGATTTGCGTCGTCGAAATGTCGGCATGCCCCAGCAGTTGCTGCACCGAACGCAAATCTGCCCCGCGATCCAGCAGATGGCTGGCGAACGCGTGCCGCAGCACGTGTGGGCTGACCCTGTCCGGGTCGATGCCGGCGGCCAGCGCTAGGTCTTTCAGCTCCTGCGCCAGCCGCTGCCGGGTCAGATGCCCCTCGGCGCTTTTCGAGGGAAACAGCCAGCGCGTCTTGATAGCTGGCGAAAGCCCGTCCTCTGCGTCCTGGCCCAGCGACAGATAGTCATCCAGCGCCGCCCGAGCCGAGGCGTTGAGCGGCACCAGCCGTTCGCGGCCGCCTTTACCCTTGATCACCAAAACGCGGCGGTCGCCCTGCAGCACCGCGCGCGGCAACGACACCAGCTCCGACACGCGCATGCCGGTAGCGTACAGCATTTCCAGCAGGCAATAGAGCCGCCGCGCAATCAGCAGATCGCGCCCCTTGAGACCGTCAACGGCCGTGCGGGCCACACCGATGAGACGATCGACTTCGGCGACGGACAGGGTTTTGGGGAGCGCCTGGGCCTTCTTCGGCCCCGCCAGACCGACGCACGGATCTTCCGCGATCACGCCGTCGGCCAGCATGAACTTGCAGAGCTGCCGGATGGCCGACAGTTTGCGCTGTCGCGATGACGCCGCGAGGCCCTGCTCGCTCAGGCTCTTGAGGTAGCTGCTCACATGCTCGCGCTGAAGATCCGCGACGTCCACCCCGCGCGAACGAATAAACCCGGCAAAATCAGAGAGATCGCGGCGATAGGCGTCCAGCGTATTGCCAGCGGCGCCACGTTCCGCGGCCAGCATTTCCAGAAACTGATCGACGATATGCCCGGTGGACGTCATGCCGGTGGGGCTAATTGCTGGCTGTGCGCGGCCAACCCGCAAACAGCGCTTCGAAACCGATCCGCCGAGCTTCACCTTCGAGGCCGAACTCGCGCAGCGCGCGGATGGTGTCGCCCAGCGCGATAATATGCGCACCTTCAGCCCCATTCGGGCCGAGCGTCGCCATGGCCAGCAGCACCGTGCGCGCGAACTCGCGAGACTTCGCCGCGCCCTGCAGCTGCGACAGCACTCCCGTCGCGGGCAGATGACCGTCGTTCGGCTGCGGCGTGCTGCTCGCCATCTGCCACAGACCCATCGGCACCTGATAGTTCAGAGCATCGAGCACCGTCGCTAGGCGATGCAGCACTGGCGCGCTGAAACGGCCCTGCGCGGCCATGGCCTCCACGGCCGACAAGCTGTAGCCGCGCGGACCGCTATAGTTGGGATCGGCGATGTCGGCCAGCGCCAGCCAATGCGACAGCGGCGGACTTCCCCCCGATCCACCGAGCGCAGACACCCAGGCCTGCGCGGCGCCGAGATCACCGTTGGCCAGCGCGGCCTCGATGGCCAGTTCGCCCAGCCAAGCTCCATCCGGACCCCGTTGCGGCGGCCCGACCAGAGGTGCGACAGCCGCCAGCGCCGTGACATAGAACCCTCCGCGCCGCGCATCCTTAAGCAACGCCCGCAGAATGCGCGCCCGCTTGCCCGGATGCCGCTCGATTTCGGCCGACTGGAACAACTGGGCTCGCCGCGACAGTGGATCTCCACGCGATTCCAAGGCGTTGGCGAGGTCCATCGGCGCGAATCGCTGTGCCCGCCAGGCGCCCGCCAATTGCACGGGAGAGATGACGTGACCACGCGCGCCCCATTCGGCAGCCGCAAGCCGCAAACGATCATCCGTCGCCGGATCGATAACAAGAGCCGCGATCAGCGGGGCGTCACCGTTCTGCAGCACAGCCGCAGAATCGACGGACTTTGCCAGCTCCATCAACCGGTATTGGGTCGGCCCGATGCGCCCCTCGCGCGGGATGCGCGCCTGACGCCCCTCGGCGACGGCCTCCAAAGCGTTCAGCGTGATGGCATCCTTGACGCCTTCTTCGCGAGCCAGTTCGGCGGCCAGTGAGGCAGCCGATACATTCCCCGCCGCAGCCGCACAGTATCCGGCCAGCACCAGCATCTCGCCGCGCAGCACCGGCGGCAGATCACCCTTGCGCGCGGCGGAATTGCGTACGCCTGTGCATCCGGCGTCGCGTTGCCCGATGGCAATGGCGCGGCGCGCACCCAACGCTTCAAGGATCGGATTGTTGTTTGCGCGGCCACCGGCCGCCAGAACGTCCGCGATCGGCTCCAATAGTCCGGCGCGATACAGGCCTTCGACTCGGACAGCCGCGAACGTGGCGGCCGTCGCTCCCGCGGGCTCGCCGGAGGTCGCGGTCATCAAACGCTGCCATAGCTTCTGCAGCGTCGGCGATGGCGAAGGCAGTGTCAGATGCGCGATGACCTGTTCGACAGCCGGCAGATCAAGGCCCTGCCAGATATCGAATGGAAGACCGGATCCATCATTGGCGATGGCCGGCGGCAGATCGGACCGCTCGACGGCTGCAGGCACGTTGCCCACGGGCCTTTCACCATAGATGCGCGGATCGGGCTGCCACTGTCCGGGCGGCGGCGCGCGATCCGGCCCTGACGACCACCCACCACGGTCACGCGCAGGTCGGGAATCACGTTCAGCGAAAGGATTCCAGTCGTCCTGGGCTGCAGCCGGTTTCAACGATAGCAACGTCAGGAGCACCGCGGCTGCGATCGTGGCGGAAACGTTCGAGAGGGTCATACCAGGCCTTCAGTCGCTGGGGCCACTACTCCTGGCGCACTTTGACGCCATGCACGGGCGTGGAAACCTCACGCGATTCAGGCTCGAAATAGACCGCGAGCGCAAAAAGTCCACCATAGACGATGAGGGCCAGCACACCCGTGACCATGAGGAAGCGAAAAAGGCTGGGCATGGAATAAACCTAAACAAAAAAAGGGATCTGTCGCAAGCGACGGTATTATGGCCTGACTCGCGCCGGGAACCCACCGTGCGACCCACAGGAAACCGCCTCACAATCTCGTTTTTGGCCAAGCTGCTGGTACGCCATATTGTTTCTCGCTGAAACTTGTGAAACGTTCGGCCCGATTTTGCTCATCCAAGGTGCATCACAGTACACATCGTCATGGCTCGTTTCGGTTCGAAGGGAAAAGCGCAGGACTTGGCCACGAGTGAGCGGGCTCTCGCGATTCGCAACGCGTTGGGCAACCGGTCTCTCGTCATGGTCGGTCTGATGGGATGCGGCAAGACCTCTGTCGGCCGCAGGCTCTCCGTCGCCCTCGACCTGCCCTTCGTCGACGCCGACGAGGAGATCGAAGCGGCGGCCGGCAAGTCGATAAACGAAATCTTCGCCGACCACGGCGAAGCGCATTTCCGCGACGGTGAGCGCAAGGTGATTGCCCGTCTTCTGACGCAAGGCCCGCAGGTGCTCGCGACCGGCGGTGGCGCGTACATGAATGCCGAAACCCGTCAGAACATCCGGGCGCATGGTGTTTCGATCTGGCTGCGCGCGGAGCTTGGCGTCCTGATGCGGCGCGTGATGAAGCGCGACAACCGGCCGTTGCTCAAGAATGTCGACCCCGAAGCCCGCATGCGTGATCTGATGGCCCAGCGCTATCCGATTTACGCGGAAGCCGACCTTACTGCGGAAAGCCGCGAAGTTCCGCACGACGTCATCGTTGACGAAATCATGCATCAATTGATCCGTGGTCCGCTGGCCAGCAATCCCCATCCGCTCGAGCAGCCCGCTGCAGGACCCAAGGCCCCCGTATGAGCAGCGCCACCATGAACCAACAGATCGGCAGCACTGAGGCGCGCATCGTTCCCGTCGAACTCGGCACGCGCAGTTATGACGTTCAGATCGGCCCCGGCCTGCTGTCTAAAGCGGCCGACTTGATCGCGGCTACGCTCGGTGATGCCCGTTGCGGTATCGTCACCGACGATAACGTCGCCGCACAGCATCTGACACCGCTCGAGGCGAGCCTCGCCGCCAGCGGCCGTCACGCCGGATCAATCATTCTGCCGGCCGGCGAAAGCACCAAGAGCTTCAGCCAGCTCGACCAGCTCTGCCAGCGTCTGCTGGATCTCGGCCTGGAACGCCGCGATGCGGTGATTGCACTCGGCGGCGGTGTCATCGGCGATCTGTCGGGTTTTGCCGCCGCCATCGTGCGTCGCGGCATGCGCTACGTTCAGATCCCGACCAGTCTGCTTGCGCAGGTCGATTCATCCGTCGGCGGCAAAACAGGCATCAACACGCCGCAGGGAAAGAACCTCGTCGGCGCATTCCACCAGCCAACCCTCGTGCTTGCCGATACGTCCGTGCTGGCCACGTTGCCGGCACGCCAGATGCGGGCGGGTTATGCCGAGATCGCCAAGTACGGCATGCTCGGCGATGCGTCGTTCTTCGCTTGGCTCGAAAGCAACTGGGACAAGCTGTTCCAGCAGTCACAGCCGGCGCTGATGCATGCCATTTCGCGCTCGGTCGAGATGAAGGCCGAGATCGTCGCCCGCGATGAAACGGAGACAGGCGATCGCGCATTGCTCAACTTGGGCCACACGTTTGGTCACGCTCTCGAAGCCTGGTGCGGATATTCCGACCGCCTGCTGCATGGCGAGGCTGTATCGATCGGGACCTGCCTCGCGTTCCGGCTGTCGGAGGATCTCGAACTCTGCCCGCCGCAAACCGCAGCCCGCGTCGCCGCCCACCTGAAAACCGTCGGCCTGCCGACGGGCATCGCGGACATTTCCGGCGCGCTGCCGTCGGCGGATGAGATGCTGCGGCTGATGCGCCAGGACAAGAAAGTGCAATCCGGCAAGCTGACGCTTATTCTGGCCAGGCAGATCGGCTCGTCGTTCGCCACGCGCGATGTGGCGCCGGACACGCTGCTGAACTTCCTCGGCCGGGCCCTGCGCCAAGCCTAGCAGTTACCGACAGCTAAGCAGTCCGTGATAGCGTACAGATCCCGTCGACCAATCCGGCGTTCACCGCGCCGGAGTAACCGGATCACGACATACACCCATGGTCCTCCTGGTTCTTGCCGCTCTCGTAGTTTTTCTGATCCTCCTGTCGGCGTTCTTCGCGGCCTCCGAAACGGCGCTGAAAGCGACGTCGCGTTCGCGCATGCATGCGCTGGATGAGGAAGGCAACCGCAAGGCTCGCAGCGTCAGCCGTTTGCTGGACACGCCCGAACGCATCGTCGGTACCGCGTTGCTCGGCAGCACGTTGGCCAAGATCCTCGCCGCGGCGCTGACCACCACGCTGATGGTCGATCTGTTCGGAGCCATCGGCATCATCTACGCGACCATTCTGCTGACACTGGTCATCGCGATCTTTTCCGAAGCGCTGCCGAAAACCTTCGCCGTTGCCTATTCCGATCGCGTGTCGATGATCGTGGCACCCGCACTGCGCGCGGCGATCAACCTGCTGCGGCCGTTGACGTGGTTTGTGCAGCTCATCGTGTCGGGGATCCTGAAGCTGACGCCCGGCAGCCGCGACGACGCCGCCAACATTCTCGCGCCGCACGAAGATCTGCGTGAAACCATCGAGCAGCAGCAGAAGGAAGGCACCGTCGCGCGCGGCGAAGCCGAAATGCTCGGCGGCGTGCTCGACCTGCTCGAGCTCAAGGTGCTGGATATCATGATCCATCGCACCAAGATGGAGACGCTCGACGCCGACGATCCGCCGCAGAAGATCGTAGAGGACGTTCTCCGCGGGCAGTACACCCGGCTTCCTGTCTGGAAGGACGAGCCGGAGAATATCGTCGGGATCCTTCACACCAAGGACCTTCTCACGGGTCTCGAGCGCGAGAACTGGGATCCCTCCAAGATCAACATCGGGGCGCTGTGCAAGGAACCCTGGTTCGTTCCCGATACCACCGTCGTCAAGGATCAGCTCAACCAGTTCCTCAAGCGCAAGGCGCATGTCGCACTGGTCGTCGACGAGTATGGCGAAGTGCAGGGCCTGATCGCGCTTGAGGACATTCTGGAGGAAATCGTCGGGCAGATATCCGACGAGCACGACGTTCCAGAGACCAGCATCAGGCCGCAAACCGACGGCACCGTGAACGTCGACGGCAATCTCTCGATCCGCGATCTCAATCGGCAGCTCAACTGGCATCTGCCCGATGAGGAGGCCACCACGATCGCCGGCTTGGTCATCCACGAAGCGCAAACCATCCCGGAACCGGGCCAGGTGTTCACGTTCTATGGCTACCGGTTCGAAATCCTGCGCAAAGCACGCAACCGCATCACGGCGCTGCGCATCAAGCAGCTCAAAGCGCCAGCCGAGTTGTCAGCGGTGCAAACCCGTCACTAATCCCCGTACCGGATCGAGGTCAGGGGAGAACCTCCTCGCCGGGCGCATAGGCCTTGATTGCCAGCGCATGCACCCCACCTTTCAGCTCTGCGGCGAGGGCATCGTTGATCAGGCGATGGCGCTGGAGCCGCGATTTGCCCGCCAGCAGCTCCGAAACTACGAGCACACGAAAGTGGCTTTCGCCCGTACCGGGCGAATTCCTGTGGCCCGCATGCAGCTCGCTTTCATTGATGACGTCGAGACGGATCGGCCGTAAAGCCAGCATCAGTTTTTCACGAATAGCGCGTTCCATCGACATCGTATGGGCCTTGTAACCTATTAGTCTGCCTCGAAAGAGGGTGTTTCCCTATGGCTGCAGCGCAACGCGTCCAGCGCTCTTGGTTGGACGTGCTTGTGCGAGCCGGTCGGGACGATCATACTCAAGGCGCCATGAAGCTCGACTCGAAATACTTCGACATGATTCGCATCAACCGCCGGTCAGCCGACAAGGCGGAAAAGGTTGCGCCCAGCCTGCCGTGCTGCCAGTGGAAGGGCTGCACGAACGCGGGCCGATACCGCGCGCCAAAGGGTCGCGGCAAGGATGGCGAGTATTTCTCCTTCTGCGTCGATCACGTCCGTCAGTACAACAGCGCCTATAACTATTTCGACGGCATGAGCGCGGAGCAGGTATCGGAGTTCCAGAACGGCATCATCTACGGCCACCGGCCGACTTGGAAAGCCGGCGCCAACGCCTGGTCCCACGGCACCCATCACGGCATGTCGGCAGCCGACGTCAGCGCTTTTGCCCGCGCCAAGGCTGCTAACAGCGAAGCCTTTGCCGCATGGCGGAGCAAGCAGGGGGGCGAGCCGCGCGCCAAGCGCACCTACCAGCGCGGACTGAAGCCGCTGGAACGCAAGGCTCTGGAGACCCTGGGATTGACCGAGGCGGCGACCAAGGACGACATCAAGGCCCGATTCAAGGAGCAGGTGAAACGTCATCATCCTGACGCAAACGGCGGCCAGCGCAGCTCTGAAGACCGGTTGCGCGAGATCATTCAAGCCTATAACTATCTAAAACAGGCAGGGCTCGCCTGACACGAGGTCTGCGGTTGCCCCGGTTAGTACTGACCGGGACGCCAAACCCGACCTGAAAATGCCCTAGCGAATTGGCTCTCACATCTTATCCGGAAACCAGCAAGCATGCGTGCGCAGACCCAAGCCGGCGTGACCGGCCTCCCGGACATGAAGGTATCGGTGCGCCAGGTGTTCGGTATCGACACCGACCTCGAAGTGCCGGCTTACGCTGAAACCAGTGAACATGTTCCGGATACGGATCCCGACTACCTGTTCAATCGCGAGGTTACCCTCGCCATTCTCGCTGGCTTCAAGCACAACCGCCGCGTGATGATCCAGGGCTATCACGGCACCGGCAAATCGACGCACGTCGAACAGGTGGCTGCTCGCCTGAATTGGCCGTGCGTGCGCGTCAACCTCGACAGCCACGTCAGCCGTATCGACCTGATCGGCCGCGACGCCATCGTGCTGAAGGACGGCAAGCAGGTCACCGAATTCCGCGAAGGCATCCTGCCGTGGGCACTTCAGTCGAATACCGCACTGGTGTTCGACGAGTACGACGCCGGCCGCCCGGACGTGATGTTCGTCATTCAGCGCGTGCTGGAGGTGTCCGGTAAACTGACCCTGCTCGACCAGTCGAAAGTGATCCGTCCGCATCCGGCGTTCCGCCTGTTCGCGACTACGAACACAATCGGTCTCGGTGACACTTCGGGCCTTTATCACGGCACACAGCAGATCAACCAGGGTCAGATGGATCGCTGGTCCATCGTCTGTACGCTCAACTATCTCCCTCATGACGACGAAGCGCGAATCGTGCTCTCGAAGGTCAAGTCGTTCGCCAAAAGCGAGGCCAAGCGCAAGCAGATCTCGAACATGGTGCGCGTCGCCGACCTGCCCCGCAACGCCTTCATCAACGGCGCCCTGTCGACGGTTATGAGCCCGCGTACCGTCATCACGTGGGCGGAAAATGCCGAGATCTTCAATGACATCGGCTTCGCTTTCCGAATGACATTCCTCAATAAGTGCGACGAACTGGAGCGGCCGCTGGTCGCGGAGTTCTATCAGCGCTGCTTTGGCGAGGAATTGCCGGAAAGCGCGGCCAACGTCGCTTTGAGCTGAGCCGCCATTAGCAAGGCCTAGCAGTCCATGGCCACAGGACCGAAGCGTAAAGACTCGCCGGCTGAGCCGTTCAAACGCGTGCTCGGCTTGACCGTGCGCGCCATCGCCGGCGACGAAGAAGTGCAGGTTCATTATTCGGCCGGTAAGCCGGAGCTGGACGGCAAGAGCGTAGTACTCCCCGAGCCGTCTCGCGTGCCGTCGGCGCGTGAAATCGCGGTGATCCGTGGTTGGGCGGACAGTCTGGCGCTGACCGCTGCCGTCCACGACAACAAGTTGCATCGTCGCCTGGTACCAGACGCCGGCCCGGCCCGCACGGTGTTCGAGGCGGCTGAACGCGCGCGTGTAGAAGCTCTCGGCTCCAATCGCATGCCCGGCATGGCCTGCAATCTTACGGCCAAAACCGAGGATCTGTACGCACACGGTCGCTTTGCCGAGGTCAAGGAACGCTCCGAGGCCCCGCTCGAAGACGCGCTAGCCTTGATGGTGCGCGAGCGCCTGACCGGATCGGCACCGCCCGCGACCGCCAAGGGTCTGGTCGATGTCTGGCGCGGATGGATCGAGGATCGCGCCGGCAAGACGCTCGACCGCATGGAAGACCTTTACGAGGATCAGGAAGGCTTCGGCCGGCTAATGCGCGATATGCTGCGCCAGCTCGATCTGTCGGAAGAACTCGGCGAAGGCGACCAGGAAGACAGCGACACCGACAACGACGAGAATACCGACGGCGGCGACCAGCAGACTGAGGCCAGCGACCAGGGCGACGAGGGCCAGGAACAGCAGTCGCAAGAGCAGATGGCCGAAGGACAGGACGGCGAAGCTCAGGACTCCGACGAAACCGCCGATTCAGAGCAGTTCGATGCCGAATCGGATGGCGAGGAGACCGCTGAAACGCGCGAGCCCTGGCGGCCCAATTCCTCCGTTCTCGATAACCCTGACGCGTTCGGCTATCACGTTTTCAGCCGTGCCTTCGACGAGGAGATCGGCGCTGAGGATCTGTCCACGCCGGACGAGCTGGAGCGGCTGAGAACCTTCCTGGACAAGGAACTGCGGGCACTTTCGGGCGCGGTGTCACGGCTGGCCAACCGGCTTCAGCGCCGCCTGCTGGCGCAACAGAATCGCGGCTGGGACTTCGATCTGGAAGAAGGCACGCTCGACCCGTCGCGACTGCCGCGCATCATCATGGATCCGACGCATCCGCTGTCGTTCAAGCGTGAGCGCGACACCACCTTCCGCGACACCGTGGTGACGCTGCTGCTCGACAATTCCGGCAGCATGCGCGGCCGCCCGATCATGGTTGCGGCGTGCTGCGCCGACATTCTGGCGCGCACGCTGGAACGCTGCGGCGTGAAGGTGGAAATCCTCGGCTTCACGACACGGGCCTGGAAGGGCGGCCAATCGCGCGAGCAATGGCTTGCGGCCGGCAAGCCGTCCGGGCCGGGCCGTCTGAACGACCTGCGCCACATCATCTACAAATCCGCTGACGCCCCCTGGCGCCGTTCCAAACGCAATCTGGCGCTGATGATGCGCGAGGGGCTGCTCAAGGAAAACATCGACGGCGAAGCGCTCGCCTGGGCGCACAACCGCCTGCTCGGCCGCCCGGAACAACGTCGCATCTTGATGATGATCTCCGATGGCGCGCCGGTCGATGATTCGACACTGTCGGTGAATTCCGGCTCGTATCTGGAACAGCATCTCCGACAGGTAATCGATGAGATCGAGAACCGCTCGTCGGTGGAACTGATTGCCATCGGCATCGGCCATGACGTGACACGCTATTACCAGCGCGCCGTCACCATCACTGATCCGTCAGAATTGGCTGGTGCAATGACCGACAAGCTCGTCGAACTTTTCGAAGAGATCGGCGAGGCGGCACCGCGTGCGCCAGCGCGGCATCTGGCCCGGGGTCGCATGCACTAAATCGATTTGAGGGAGATGTCAGGTGCAGGCACGTTTGACCCGGCGCAGCACTGCACTTTGGCTCGCGCTGACCGCCAGCTTTGCCCTTGTTGCTGGCGTTGGGGCTGTCGCGGCGCAAAAGCCGAGCCTCAGCGACATCGAGAAAATCGAGATCACCGCCAAGCCGCTGTCGGGTTTTAATCGGCCGCCCACCAGCAGAACCAAATTCGGCCGCCTCGAATGGCGCGGCGGCCTGATCCTGACCTCGTCATCGGAGCATTTCGGCGGCTTGTCGGGTTTCGTGCTCGACCAGGACGGTCGTGGGTTTCTGGCAATTTCCGACGCCGGAATCTGGCTGAAAGGCACCATGACCTACGACGGCCGCCAGCCCAGCGGCATAGAGAACGCCACCATCGGACCGATCCTGGCGCGTAATGGCACGCCGGTTCGGCGATTGCGCGACCGCGACGCCGAGGGCATGGCGCTGGTCAGCGGCAGCGTCGACAGGGGCACGGTGCTGATTTCCTTCGAGGGCAACCACCGCATCGGGCGCTTCGGCGTGAACAGCCGTGGCATCTCCGCACCAAACCAATACCTGAATCTGCCGCCCGAAACCCGCCGCATGGGGCGCAACACATCCTTCGAGTCGGTAAGTGTTCTGCGGGGCGGCCGGCACAAGGGATCGGTCATCGCGTTTTCGGAGCGGTTGACCAATAAGGACGGCAATCACACCGGCTGGATCTGGATCAACGGCACGCCGCGCGCGCTGCACATCACAGACCCTGGCGGTTTCGACATCACCGACACCACACCGCTGCCCGACGGCGGACTGCTCGTGCTGGAACGCCGCTTTCGCTGGACCGAGGGCGTGAAAATGCGCATCCGGCTGCTGAACGCCGGCGAGATTACGCCGGGTGCAACACTCGAAGGCGAGACGCTGTTCGAAGCCAACATGAGTTATGAGATAGACAATATGGAAGGCATCTCGGCGCATCGTGATCGCAACGGCGAGACCGTGATCACCGTTGTTTCCGACAACAACTTCAATTCGTTACTCCAACGCACGCAGCTTCTGCAGTTCACCCTTTCGGGCAGCAACACCGCCAGCGCCGACCGTCCGCAATAAGCCCGACACCCAACACCGCACTTGTCACGATCCGCGACGAGATGCGGCCGGGCGACCTTGGCTTTGTCACCTATTTACACGGCGTGCACGACGCACGCGAACGGGGTCTCGACACCACATTCGAGCCTTGCGTCGCGCGACCGCTCGCGGACTTCGGCCTGGCGGGGCCGGACGCCGGGCGACTATGGCTGGCGGAAACCGACACGCAGATCGTGGGGTCGATTGCACTTGTGAAAACCGAGCCAGGGATCGGTCAACTACGGTGGTTTCTGATCACGCCGGGAGGCCGCGGCCATAGGCTTGGCAAACGGCTCATCGCGCATGCGCTGAACTATGCGCACACGGAAGGTTTGAACCATGTCTATCTATGGACTTTCGATGGCCTTGAGGCCGCACTGCATCTCTACCGGAACGCACGATTCCAGGAGACAGAACGACAGCCCCAAACGCTCTGGGGCCGCACGCTGACCGAGATCCGAATGGACCTCGATCTCATACAGACATGAAAAGCGTGAGCGGACTCAGGCCGCAGCGGCGTTCTGAGCTTCAGCTTTCTTCTTCTGGATGTCGCGCTTCAGGCGCAGGCACCGATCAGAAAGCTCCTCATCGCGCGACTTCATCAGGTACGCATCGAGGCCGCCGCGATGCTCAACCGACTTCAGAGCGTGCGCGCTGACCTTGAGGCGAACCGAACGGCCCAACGCGTCGCTGATCAGCGTCACGGTGCACAGGTTCGGACGGAAGGTGCGCTTCGTCTTGTTCTCGGCGTGGCTGCGCAGCTGACCCGACATCGGGAGCTTTCCGCTGAGCTCACAGCGTCTGGTCATGACACAACATCCTTTCCTGGCGCTCCCTCAATCGGGGCGCAAATCTTCTGCTCGTCCTGAATCGGAGACGACCCGTCTACCTTGCGGGCGGGATTTGAAGGCTACTCTATACTGACAAGTGCCGGAAATCGTCAAGTATCCACAGCACAGCGCGCGCACGTTCGCGGCATGGGCCGGAGCTACCTGCGACGAAACCCCGTAAACTCAGGACGCGGCGGGGTCAAAATAGCGCGGCCACACGGCGTCCTGACCCAGAGATTCGACGAACTCGCGGTGCTGCAGCTCGATTTCTATCGTCACGCGAGACGGCAACGGCAACGGCCGCTGGCGAGCCGCACCCTTGCGGCGCGTGACCATCCCCGCTGAGGCGGCGGCTTCCGAATCCTTCGCCAGCACCAGCGTCGCCTGCCGCTCACCCAGCAGCTCGATATAGACCTCGGCCAGCAGGAAGGAGTCCATCAAGGCGCCGTGCTTGATGCGCTTCGAGTTGTCGATGCCATAGCGCTTGCACAGCGCGTCGAGGCTGTTCGGACCGGCCGGATGCTTGCGGCGCGCCAATGCCAGCGTATCGACGACCCGATCCATCTGGATCGTGGGGCGCCGCAGCCGTTCCAATTCCATATTGAGGAAGCCGATATCGAAGCTCGCGTTATGGATCACCAGCGCGTCGTCGCCGATGAAATCCACGAACTTGTCGACGAGAGCGGAAAACGGAGGCTTGTCAGCCAGATAGGCATTCGAGATGCCGTGCACGGCCTCAGCGTCGGGATGAACGTCGCGGCCTTCCGGATTGAAGAACTCGTGAAACTCGACGCCCGAGGGAATGCGGTTGATCAGCTCGACGCAGCCGACTTCGATCAGCCGGTCACCTTTGCGCGCATCAAGCCCCGTCGTCTCGGTGTCGAGAACGATTTCCCGCAGCATTCGTGCTGGCCCCCCGGCCCTCGCCGATTATACGACTAGCGCCAATCGCGCTCGAACGCTTCGCCACCCCGGCCGCGAAGCGCATCGACAATAGCATCGACCTGGGCATAGCTGGATTCCAGTGTACCCGACGTATCCACAATGAAATCAGCGCGGTGGCGCTTTTCGGCATCCGGCATCTGACGCGCAAGGATGGAGTCGAGCCTTGCAGCCGTCATCCCCGGCCGCTGCAGCACGCGTTCTTTCTGCACATCCGCCGACGCGCTGACTACGATCGTGACGTCGACACGCTTGTTGCCGCCGGTTTCAAACAGTAGCGGAATTTCCAGAACGGCCATCGGCGCGCCGCGCTCGAACGCTGCGATGAGAAACGCGCGTTCTTCGGCATGCACCAGCGGATGCACGATGGCTTCCAGTTGCTGAAGACCACGCTTGTCGCCCAGAACGGCTTGACCGAGTTTCACACGATCGACCTTGCCGTTGCCGGTTGTTCCGGGAAACGCCGCCTCGATCGGCGCGACGGCCGCACCTTCGTAGAGCTGATGCACGAGCGCGTCGGCATCGCAGACCGGGATATCCCGCGCGCGCAAGCGCGACGCGACGGCCGATTTGCCCATGCCGACCGACCCGGTCAAACCAATCAAAAGCATGCTTCAGCCCCCGACATGCGTTCCTCACGCAATCACTTTGCCGCGACTGCTTAACTCCGCGATCAGCGGCAACATCGGCAGGCCGAGGATCGTGAAGTAATCGCCTTCGATGCGCTCGAACAACTGGATCGCCGGACCTTCGAGCTTATAGCAGCCGACCGAATCCACCACGTCATCCCCCGCGCGCGCCATGTAGGCACCGAGCGCTTTCATAGAGAAGTCACGCATCGTCAAGTGCGCGGTATCGACCATCGCCCACACCGTCTCGCCGTCTTGCGCCAGCGCAACCGCGGAATGGAGCTGATGCGTGCGGCCGCGCAACTTGAGCAACGTGACGCGCGCTTCATCTATTGTGTCCGCCTTGGTGAAAATCTCATTCTCGCAGGCCAGCACCTGATCGGCGCCAATCACCAACGTTCCGGGAAAGCGGGTACTGACGTCCTCCGCCTTGGCGCGCGCCAGAACTTCGGCAATGTCGGCCGCTTCAACCTCGGTCTCATCACCGGTCAGGGTCTGGCGGATGACATCCTCGTCCACCTGCGGCGCCACCGACTGATAGTCGATACCTGCCGCGGTCAGCAGCTCGCGGCGGGTTTTGCTGGTCGAAGCCAGAAACAGCGAGAGCGTCGGAGCGTCAGCCATCTGCCTCGTCCCCATCCTGGTTCTTGGTGTCGCGACCGTGAAACAGCTTCACGATCGTTGCCGCCGTTTCTTCCACCGAGCGCCGCGTCACATCGATCACCGGCCAACCATGACGCGCGCACAGGCGACGGGAATGCGTGACTTCCTGCGCGATCTGCTCGCGATCGACATAGTCATCAAGGTTCCGGTCGCTCATCAGCCGAACACGATTGCGCCGGATCTCGGCAATGCGTTCGGGACTTGCCACCAGACAAACCACGAAAGCCCTGTGAGGTTCAGACAATGCCGACGGCAGGGCGATCTCCGGCACGATCGGCACATTGGCGGTTTTATAGCCGCGCTGCGCCAGGTAGATGCTGGTCGGCGTCTTTGAGGTGCGCGAGATGCCAAGGATTATGATGTCGGCTTGGTTGAGATCATTGGGCAACTGGCCGTCATCGTGCGCCATGGAGAAGTTGAGCGCGTCGATACGGCGGAAGTAATCGGCATCGAGCACATGTTGGCCGGCGACGATCGGCGTCTGCGGCGCGCCAAGATAACTCTCGAACACCTTCATGATCGGCTCGAGCACATACAGACACGGGATCGACAGATCGCGGCAGCACTTCTCCAGCCGCTCGGTCAGCTCGCGATTGACGATTGTATAGAGCACGATGCCCGGCGCCGATGTGATCTCCTGGATCACACGATCCATCTGCCGCGCACTGCGCACCAGCGGATGGACATGCTCGATCGGGCGCACCTGACCGTACTGAACCGATGCCGCCTTGGCGATCGTGGTCAGCGTTTCGCCCGTCGAATCCGACACGAGATGCATATGGAAAAAGCTCGGCAAGGCGTTAGCCATCTGTGGACAGCATCTCCGTTTATGCACATGGCCAATCCGAGATGTATCGGCCATCCTGAACAACCAGCCAGTCATACACGAATCTGTCCACTGCCAGCCCCGCACGCACATGCTTTACCAGGGTTTCATCCCCGCACGTGGATAGCCGGCATTTGCTCAGATCATCACGACCTTATCAACATCAACGCGCGACACCGTTGTTCGATCGCTAAGCGGGAACGTGTTGACTCCGCTTACTCTTATTGAGCCTAGTAGCGCGGCGGTGCGACGCCTACCAGATCTCGCCGCTGACTTGTCCCGCACTGGGTAACCTGTGCATGACCTTGTGGCTGACACGAATTACCGCGATCCACGGCCCTAAGAGTCAAAACAACAATAAGAGTCCTAGACTCTTTTATATAAAGGCAAAGATGCCCGCCTTCGCTCCCAGCCTCGTCTTGCAAGCCGACCGCTACCGGTTCCTGGCCCCTTTCGTGCGACGCCAAGCAGAGCCTCCGCCGATCTGGCTGATGCGCCAGGCTGGCCGCTATCTGCCCGAGTATCGCCAAGTCCGCTCGCAAGCGGGCGGCTTCCTCGACCTGTGCTATTCGCCAAAGCTCGCCACCGAGGTGACGCTACAGCCGATCCGTCGCTATGGCTTCGACGCGGCGATTCTGTTTTCAGATATCCTGGTCATCCCGCATGCCCTTGGACAGCACGTCGCGTTCGTCGAGGGCGAAGGACCGCGGCTCGATCCGGTGACCTCGACTGCCGACCTGTTGCGGCTCGATGCCGGTAAGGTGTCCTCGGGCTTGCAACCCGTTTTCGAGGCAGTCAGCATGATCCGGGGTGCTCTGCCGACCGAAACGGCGCTGATCGGCTTCTGCGGCGCGCCGTGGACCGTCGCGACCTACATGGTCGCCGGCCGTGGCACACCCGACCAGGCGGATACGCGTCTGTGGGCCTATCGCGACCCGGACGGTTTCCAGCAGCTCATCGATCTCATCACCACGGTGTCGATCGACTACCTCTCCGGGCAGGTCGCCGCCGGGGTGAACGTGCTGCAGATCTTCGATAGCTGGGCCGGCAGTCTTCCCGACACCGCTTTCGACCGTTGGGTGATCTCGCCGACGCGGCAGATGGTAGAGACGCTGAAAGCGCGCCATCCGGATATTCCCATCATCGGGTTTCCGCGCGCGGCCGGTGACAAGATGGCCCGTTATGTGAGCGCCACGGGGGTTGATGCTGTCGGCTGCGACACCAGCTTATCACTGACAACCATGACGCAACTGGCCGAGGGAGAAGACGTGGTCGTCCAGGGCAATCTCGATCCGCTGCTGCTCGTGGCCGGCGGTGCCGAGCTGGATCGTCGCGTCACGGAGATCCTGGAGACGCTCAGCGGGCGGCCATTCGTGTTCAACCTCGGCCACGGCATCGTGCCGCAAACGCCGCCCGAGCATGTGGCGCGGCTGGTCGAACGTGTCCGGGCGGCGGGGTGATTGCCGTGGATTTGTGGATCAAGGCCCTTCACATCATCGCCGTGATCTCGTGGATGGCGGGTCTGCTCTATCTGCCCCGCCTGTTCGTTTATCACGTGGCGGCCCCGATCGGATCGGAGCAGTCCGAAACGTTCAAGGTCATGGAGCGCCGTCTGCTCAAGGTGATCATGAACCCGGCGATGATTGTTGTATGGATCACCGGTCCGTACCTCGCCTGGCGGTTCGGCATGTATCATGACGGCTGGCTGATGGCGAAGTTCGCGCTGGTGGTTGTGCTGACTTGGTTCCACCACGTATTGGCGCGATGGGTGAAGCAGTTTGCGGCGGACCAGCGGTTGCGCGAACAACGCTTCTATCGCGTCGTTAACGAGACCCCGGCATTGCTGATGATCGGCATCGTCATTCTGGTTGTGGTCAAGCCTTTTTGACCACGTTTCCGCGCTGTTAGCCCTTTCTTTCAGAGCAAGGATTTGCTATACGGTGAGTCTAAGAACGGTCGCCGGCAGCTGAGAGGCTTGTAGGACAGCCGCCTTGATTTCCCAAAACTCCTGGTCGACCGCACACAGGCGCCATCCCGCGCCCCAACTCCCATTATTTCCATTTGGCTCGGCGCATGCCTCTCGCCCGCCCTCTCAGCCGCAGCCCGGAGTTATGTTGATGACTGAGATGAAGCTACAAGACCTGAAAATCAAATCACCGACCGAGCTGCTGAGCTTTGCGGAAGAGCATGGCGTCGAGAACGCCAGCACGCTGCGCAAGCAGGAGTTGATGTTTGCCGTCCTCAAGCAGCTCGCCGCCAAGGACATCGAAATCACTGGCAACGGCGTTGTCGAAGTGCTGCAGGACGGCTTCGGCTTCCTGCGCTCGCCCGACGCCAACTACTTGCCCGGCCCCGACGACATCTATGTCTCGCCCTCGCAAATCCGCCGCTTCGCGCTACGCACCGGCGATACGGTCGAAGGCCAGATCCGCAGCCCGAAGGAAGGCGAGCGCTACTTCGCTCTGCTGAAGGTCAACAAGATCAACTTCGAGGAGCCCGACGCTGCCCGTCATAAGGTCCACTTCGATAACCTGACGCCGCTCTATCCGACGAGCTGGCTGAAAATGGAAATCGAGGATCCGACCATCAAGGATCTGACGCCGCGCGTCATCGATATCGTCGCCCCGATGGGCAAAGGCCAGCGTGCTCTGATCGTCGCCCCGCCGCGCACCGGCAAGACGATGATCCTGCAGAACATCGCCCATTCCATCACGGCCAATCATCCCGAGGTCTATCTGATCGTACTGCTCATCGACGAGCGCCCGCAAGAAGTGACCGACATGCAGCGATCGGTGAAGGGTGAGGTGATCTCCTCCACCTTCGACGAACCGCCAACCCGCCACGTGCAGGTGTCGGAGATGGTCATCGAGAAGGCCAAGCGCCTCGTCGAGCACAAGCGCGACGTCGTCATCCTGCTGGATTCGATCACCCGCCTTGGTCGCGCCTACAACACGGTTGTGCCGTCATCCGGCAAGGTCCTCACCGGCGGTGTCGACAGCAACGCGTTGCAGCGGCCGAAACGGTTCTTCGGCGCCGCGCGCAATATCGAGGAAGGCGGTTCGCTGACCATCATCGCAACGGCCCTGATCGATACTGGCTCGCGCATGGACGAAGTCATCTTCGAAGAGTTCAAGGGCACCGGCAACAGCGAGCTGATCATGGACCGCAAGGTCTCCGACAAGCGCGTGTTCCCGGCCATCGACATCGCCCGCTCCGGCACCCGCAAGGAAGAGTTGCTTGTGCCGCGCGATCAGCTCAAGAAGATGTACGTGCTGCGCCGCATCCTCAACCCGATGGGCACGATGGACGCCATCGAGTTCCTCA
>JAEZBZ010000117.1 GCA_023412745.1 Pseudomonadota bacterium
CGCAACACTCCAGCGATGCCTTCCTCGCTGTCACCGGCCAACGCCTTGTACTGGGCGGGCGGAATGCCGAGGCCGAACAGCGATGCCGGACGCGCCATCAGCCAGCGCACCGAGCGTGCGTTGAACAACGGCAGCAGGTCGCGCTCGAAAATCGCGCGCTGTTCCTCGACTGTTTGCGCCTTCATCAGCAGCGCCGGATTCTTGCCGTGCAGGCGGCACAGCAAATGACCGGTAGCAATGAAGCGGCCGAGCAGCCCGGTTTTGTAGATATTACGCGCGAAGCCTTCGATGCGGCGGCGGCCACGCCAGTCGCGGCCCTGCCAGTAGGTGAGCGACTCCGCATCGAGATGCGGCGCGATCTGGCGATCGAAGGTCGTGATGTTGGCGGCGCAATCCGTCACCGCGAGGAAGCGATGAAACGCCGCATGCGTGTCGAGATGGCGTGCCGCCGTCAGCTTCAGCCCGTTGAGCGCAACGTGCGCGGTATTCAGGTCGACGGCGGTGATGTGCTCAGGCGATGCCGTCAGGTAGCTCATGATGTTGCAGCCGCCGGACGCAATGGCGATCATCCGCGTGTCCGGCCTGATCACGAGCGCTTCCATGTCGATGACCGGGTCTTCCCATATCTGCGGGTAGACGAGGCCAGAAAACGCCAGCGTGAACGCGCGTTCGCTGAGGCCCTCGCGCGACAGGACGCGGTTGCGATTGACGGCGGCGCCGACGAGTGTGCCGCTGTTGCGCTTCACGGCTTGAGAGATTTCGGCCAATGCCTTCTCCATTGGGTAGTATCGCGCCGGCGATCAAGCGGCGATGCGGACCTTGGTTGGATGTATGGCCGTTGCGCGTTTTTCCGCACGCGCCATGTCGTGCCAGCGCAGCAGGCGAAGGGTGCCGTTGTGGTCCTCGGCGATGGCGGTGCAGCTCTCCACCCAGTCGCCGCAGTTGAGATAGCGGACGCCATCGATCATGCGGTCGGCGGCGTGGTGAATGTGGCCGCAGACGATGCCGTCGACGTTGCTGCGGCGTGCTTCCGACGCCACGGCCCGTTCGAACTCGCCGATGAAGTTGACGGCGGATTTAACGCGATACTTGAGGTAGGCCGACAGCGACCAGTAGCCGAAGCCCAGATGCTTGCGCACCCAGTTCAGCGGGGAGTTCATGGCCAGCGCCAGCTCGTAGGAGCGATCGCCGACGAAGGCCAGCCACTTGGCATAACGCACCACGACGTCGAACTCGTCGCCGTGCAGGACCAGCAGGCGGCGGCCATCGGCGGTCTCGTGAATAGCGTTGCGGTCGATGCGTATGCCACCGAATTGCGTGCCGCAGAACTCGCGCAGGCCTTCGTCGTGGTTGCCGGGGATGAAGATGATCCGCGTGCCCTTGCGCACCTTGCGCAGCAGCTTTTGCAATACGTCATTGTGCGATTGCAGCCAGACCGGGCCGCGCTTGACCCGCCACAGGTCTACGATATCGCCGACCAGAAATATCGTATCCGCGTCATGTGTTTTGAGGAATTCGAGGAAGGCATCGGCTTGCGATGCGCGTGTTCCCAAATGAAGATCCGACACAAACAATGTGCGATAATGCCGGCCTTCTTGCTCTATTCCGGTCCCGCCAGCGATCACGTGGCACCTTCGCTCTGACCCTGTTGGCGGGGACAGAACCGGACTCGCGTTACAGGCATGTGACAGTGTGAAAATAGGCAGCGGATAGATTAACGCGCCCAGGACGTGCCCAGGCTTTCGCGGGGAAAACGCAACACTCGCCGCTATCAAGCCGCTGCTTCAGGGCCGGAAGCTGACCGTTTTACCGAGGGCAATGTCTGCCTCGTCCAGGGTCAGCAAGGGCGTGGTCGTGGTGTGCGAAATGCCGGACGAGGAGGCGGCGAGAGAGAATGCGGCCGCGCTCGCGTTGTCGGCAGTTCGACGATGGCGATCACGTCGTCGTCGCCGAATGTGTAGTACATGGCCTCCAGCTTGCCGCCGAGGCCTTCGACTGCCGCGTGGACAGCGGTCTTGCGGCCGGACGCCTTGTCCTTGCGCAGCAGTTTCAATCCGTCAGACGTATAGGATGCCTTGAACAGGAACTTGGGCATGACAGCACCTCCGCGGCTGGCCGTGGTCCCGGGGGCGATGCCGGTTCCGACGGGCCGTTGCGTCCGGGAAATGCCCGAAGCGATGTTGCGTTCCGGCCGGATCAGGAGCCGGTGAACCTCGGCTTGCGCTTTTCCATGAAGGCGCGACGCCCTTCGATGTAGTCGGACGAGGCGAAGCAGGCTTCGACCATGCCGTCGAGTTTTGCCAGATCGCGATCCTGCGGCGGCTTCCCGATTTCGAGCGCCACCTGCTTGATCGTCGCGATAGTCAGCGGTGCGTTGGCGGCGATCATGCCGGTCCATTCTTCGACCTTTGCATCGAGTGCTGCAGCCGGCACCACCTGACTGAGCAGCCCCATCGCCTGCGCTTCTGCCGCCGTGATCTGCCGCGCCGTATAGAACAGCTCCTGCGCATAGGTGATGCCTATGATGCGCGCCAAGCGGTCCACACCTGTGAAGCCGTAACCAAGGCCGAGCTTGGCGGCGGGGATGGCGAACCTGGCGTCGTCGGTTGCGATGCGCAGATCGCAGCAGGCAGCGAGGTTCATGCCGCCGCCTATGCAGTAGCCCTGGATTTTCGCGATGGTCGGCTTGGGGAAGTGATAGAGCGCATCATAGGCCAGCGCCGAGTTGGCGTTGTAGTGCTTCACCGCTTCCAGGCTGGCGCGCTCGTTCTCGAATTTGGAGATGTCGGCGCCGGACACGAAAGCCTTGCCGCCCGCGCCGCTGATGACGAGCACGCGCACGTCCGCATCGGCGGCGAAGTCTCTCAGCAGCGCCTGCAGCCGCTGCCACATATCGAGCGAGACCGCGTTGTGGCGCGCGGGATTGTTGAACACGATATGGCCGACGGCGCCGTCCGTGTGCGCCAGCAGTTTGTCTTCCGCCATTTCGGGAGTGGTCATGCGTGTCAGCTCTCCTGTTGCGCCATGCGTATGACGCCGGCCTTGCGGAAGTCCGCGATGTCGCCGTTGCTGTAACCGGCTTCGACAAGCACCTCGTGCGTGTGCTGATCGAGCGTCGGCGGCGGGCGACGGATGCTGGCGCGTGAGCGGCTCATGTGGATCGGCTGCGCCACCACCTGCGTCGGCCCGCGTTCCTGGCTGATCATATCGGCGGCCATGCCGAGATGCTGCACCTGCGGATTGGCGAATACCTGATCGATCGCATTGATCTCGCCGCAAGGGATGCCCGCCGCGTTGAGCCGCGTGATCCAGTTGGCGGTGGTGTCGGAGCGCGTGTGCGTGGCGAGCAGCTCGTTCAAAGTGCTGCGGTTGTCGGAGCGGGCTTTCGGCGTCTCGAACTCGGGGCTTTCCAACGCATTATCGTGCAACAACGCCTTCAGTCGTTCCCACATCACCTGGCCGGCGCAGGCGATATTGATGTGGCCGTCGGAGGTCTCGAACACGCCGGTCGGAATGCTGGTTGGATGATCGTTTCCGGCCTGCTGCGGCACCTCGTGATCCATCAGCCAGCGCGCGGCCTGGAAGTCGAGCATGAACACCTGCGCCTGCAGCAGCGAGCTTTGCACCCATTGGCCTTTGCCGGTGCGCTCGCGCTCCAGCAGCGCCAGCAGAATGCCCTGGGCACAGAGCAATCCGGCGGCGAGATCGGCGATCGGAATGCCGACCCGCATCGGTCCATGACCGGGCTGGCCGGTGATCGACATCAAGCCGCCCATGCCCTGCGCGATCTGGTCGAAGCCTGGACGGTCATGCAGCGGGCCATCCTGGCCGAAACCCGAAATCGAACCGTAAATGATGCGCGGATTGATGGCGCTGACCGTGGCGTAGTCGATGCCCAGGCGTGCTTTTACATCGGGGCGATAGTTCTCGACGATGACATCGGCTTTTTCCGCCAGCCGCAGGAACACGTCACGGCCCTTCGGGTGCTTCAGGTTCAGCGTCATCGCGCGCTTGTTACGATGCAGGTTCTGGAAATCAGCGCCGATACGCGGCCCGCCCATGGCGCCCTTGGGATCGGCGTCGGGTTCTTCGATCTTGATGACGTTAGCGCCCCAGTCCGCGAGTTGGCGCACGCAGGTCGGGCCGGCGCGCATCCGCGTCAAGTCCAGCACGGTGATATGCGAGAGGACGTCGCTGGCAGGCTCAAACGGCATTCGCGGGCTCCATCGGTATGTCGTGCAATGGGACGCAGGCGCGATGGCTACGGCGGCAAGTGCTGGCACCGCAAAGACACGCCTGTCAACTCGTTGTGTTTTGAAATTGCCGTGGCCGGACTTGGTTGCGCGACAAAGCCGGCATTTCGCGCTATGCGCTAAAATCGTCAGGCGTATGAGGGGGTGTGTGATGGCAGAAGGAAAGCCAACTTACGTTTCCGCGTGGGGCCGCGTCGTCGACTACCTCCTCGGCCGCAACACGTTGATCGGCATTGCCTCGTTCATGCTGCTGGCGATTTCCGGCTATTCCACTTGGCACGGCATGCGCGATTTCATCATCGGCGTGTCGTCCGAAGCTGGACCCGGGCAGAGCCTTCCCGGCGGCATGACGATCTCCAGCGATGCGCTGGTGATCGCCGTTGTGGTCGCCCTGACATTCCTGATGTGGCTGATGCTGCGCGAAACCTTCGGCGCCGGGCGTCAGCTCCGCGAGCGTATCGTCACGTTCCCGCTCTATGTGTTCCTGGCGATCTGGTCGATCGGCTTCGGCTACGGGTTCTGGTGGAGCCTGATCTCGGGCGAGGAGGCGACGCGCACAGGGCTCGCCGGATTGCAGGAAGACGCCCGCGACGCCAGCGGCGTGATCGCGGCGCGGCTCGATGCCGTGCGCGCACAACTCGACAGTGTCATGAGCTGGTCGGAAAGCCAGATGGCGCGCGAGGAAACCAGCGGCGGCAGTTGCGGCACGTCATCGGGCGCTGGGCGCGGGCCGCTCTACAACGCGCGACGTGGCGTGCGTGATTCCATTGAAACGCTGCGCGACGGCATGACCCGCTCGTGGCTGACGCCAGTACAGGAAGACGTCGAGCTGCTGCGGCGGAGCGCGGCGTCGTTTGCCGGCGCCACGGTGGAGGAACGCCAGCGCGCCTTCGAGGAGAAGGCGTCCGAAATCCGCGGCCGGGCACGCAGCATCGCGGCGCGCAGCAATCAGCTCGGCCGGTCGACGGCGACTGAAATGCGTGCCATCGCCAACGCGGTCGCCATCTCGCCGGGGACGGCGGGTTTCTCCTGCTATGATCCGACGCTGGCTGAGCGCCTGCGTCAGGCCGCCGATCAGGCCGAGCAGCCAGCCGAGCTGAAATTGCGCGAAGCAGTGTTCAACGAAGGCCCGGCCGGCGTCGCCAACGCGGTCAAGAACCCGTGGCGCAATATCGGTACGTACGCCGGCAGCCTCGCGCTCTACGTGGTTTCGGGCGGTCAGGACGCGAATGCGCGCACCGATGGCGGCGAGCCGATCACAGGCCGCGATCTCATCGCGCTGCTGGCCAGCATCGGCATCGATATGGGACTGCTGGCACTGGCCATTCTCAATCCGCCACGCCAGCCGCCATCGATCCGCCCGTCAGGCTCGCTGATCCGCCAGATCAACGACGCCATCGACATGGCGGTGGCGCGCGCCCCGCAAGCCGATCGCGAATGGGTGCGGCGGCACTTCATCCATCACAATCGCGCCGCCTATCTGGTGATGCCGAACCTTTACAGTTGCGATCCGAACAATCAGGACGAAGCCGCGAAGGGACTGGCGATGAACCAGCTTGCGGGTGTGTTGAGCGATCTCGATCTGGTGCGCTGGCCGAAGCGGGAACGGAGCTGGCTGCTGCAGAAGAGCGAATTGCAGAAGCTCAAGCTGGAGGAAAGCGAAGGCAGCGACACCGATCTGACCGAAGTGCGCCAGC
>JAEZBZ010000147.1 GCA_023412745.1 Pseudomonadota bacterium
ATATCGTCGCCGTCGGCCGAGCGCCACAGGTAGCGGTTCAGCACCACATTGGCCGCGCGCCGCAAACCACGATGATCGAGGTCCATCAGCAGGAAAGCGAGATCGTACAGCGTATCGACGGTCGCAATGTCTTCATCGAACTCGATGGCATCGAACAGCATCGGCCAGCCATGCCATAGGACGATGTTACCGAGGTGCATGTCGCCATGACAGCGACGCACGAAGCCCGCGGCCGCGCGCGCATCCAGCAGGCGGGATACTCCGGCGAGATGCCGCCGTACGGCCGTCTCGAACGCCGTGACGTGCTGGCTGGGCACATGCGGAACCAGACTGCCCAGTTCGCCAGCGATCTGATCGATCAATCCCGCGAAACGCTCTGCGCCATGAACGTCTGGGTGACGGACCGCCTTGGTATGCGCGTCGAAGGCAACATCGGCGAGATCGCGCGCCAGCTCAGGCCCGATGCCGTCCGCGCCTTGCTTCTCCGCGATCCGCGCCAGAAGCTGCTCTTGGCTGAAGCTGCGCATACGCACGGCCCATTCGACCGGCTTACCGTCGCCGCCCAGCGCCAGCGAACCATCCGCCTGCCGCGTGATCGCGACCGTGCCGAGATACAATTCCGGCGCCCAGATGCGGTTCACCTCGGTTTCGCGCTGGCAAACGGCGTGGCGCTTCTCCAGCGTCGACAAATCCATGTAGGGAAAGCGTACCGGCCGCTTGATCTTCCACGCCTCGTCGCCGGCGATGAACACGATGGCGCCATGTGTGTCGAACCGCGCAACGCGCTGCACGGCTTGGCCACTACCGCCGTACGTCACCGTATCCGACAGGAACGCCACGACGTCGGCGTGATCGTCATCAGCCAATCCGGCGTTGCTCATCAAAATTCCCGATCCCGCAGCGATGCGTCAGCACACAACCGGCAGGCACAGCCGGACGTCAAACTTCATGTGGGGGCGCGCCCGTGTAAAGTCGAACTCGCGGCCGTCATGACAACTGACCCTGCCCTCGAGGCCGACCGTATTGCCGACCGGCACCTCGCGCACCCACAGCACTTTCGCCAAGTCGCAACGCTGTTCTGATGACAGCACCGTCCGTAGCGCCGGTGTCCAGCTTTCCTCGGCAATCGCAGTGAAACCGCCGAAACCTGCGAACGCGACCAACGCCGCGATGGTCTGTTTGCCAATCATAAACGATCTCCCCGCGACTGACGTTAGCGAAGGTTGGAGCGGTGGGGCGTAGTGACATTGACGTCCATCAATGCGCATACTGTCGGTCACACGAAAAGTCGCCTAGAATTCACAAGATAGCGAGGGACCGATGTCCTACAAAACAATCTTGATGCATCTAAACCATACCGAACGCGCGCCGCAGATCCTGGCCGCCGGGGTTCAGCTGGCGCGCGAATTCCAGGCGCACCTGATCGGGTTGTATGTGTTTCCGGCCTTTCGCGTACGGCCTCCGGTTCCCGTTCCGCTGGCCAAAGAAGTGGTCGGGCGGATCATGTCGCAGATCCGCGAGGACGAAACCAAGCTGAAGGAACAGTTCACCGCGGCGACCGCGCAACAACCGTTCGTTGCAGAATGGCGGTCGGTGGTGACCGAAAAACGCGATCCGACCGAAGTCGTCCTCGACCACGGCCGCGCCGCCGATCTCATCATCGCGGGCCAGTCCGACCCGGACTGGTATTTCACCCAGATGCTCGACTTCCCCGAACGGCTGGCGATGGAATCCGGCCGGCCGGTTCTGCTGATCCCAAAGGGCTTAATGCAGGGTTTGCCGAACTCCATTACGGTTGCCTGGAAGCCATGCCGCGAAGCCGCCCGCGCAGTGGCGGATGCCATGCCGCTGATGAAGAAGGCGAAACAGGTTCAGGTGCTAACCGTTGATGAGGGCGATAGCAGCCGAGAAGGCGCACTGCCGGATAACGAATTGGCCAATGCGTTGGCCCGCCACGACCTCAACGTCAACGTCACGAATCTTCCGAAAAGCAACATTAGCGCCGGCGAAGAGATCCGCCGCCGGGCCACCGAACAGTCGACGATGTTGGTGATGGGCGCCTACGGGCATTCGCGCCTGAGAGAGTTCGTAATGGGAGGCGTGACGCGTCACGTGTTCTCCAGCATGACCATCCCGGTGCTGGTCTCGCACTAGGATCATTACCGCGCCGTCAGCGGCACAGTCGATAACATCGCGCCCCCTTCTTGAGCGGACCGGGGCGCGATCGTTTTGGGATGGGTGAAACCGGAGGCACGTGCGCAGCGCAACCGCGCCATGCACCATGGTCAGAGCATGTTGTGCGAGCCATCGCAGAACGGTGCGTCGTCCGTAGCCTTGCAGCCACATAGATTAACCGTACCGGTAGTTTCGGCGACGAAGCGGACCGGCTCGATCCCGGTGCCCTTGTGCGAGGCGCTATCACAGAACGGCTGCCGCTTGGAACGACCGCAGGCGCACCACAAATAGGCCCTGCCTTCGGTCAGCTCGACCTGATATGGCCCGATCTGGGCGACGACGGGTTCGTCAGCCATTGTCAGAAGGCTCCCCAAAAAACCTCACTGTCGCGATCTACGCCAAGGCTTCCGCCTTGTCCAGCCGGGCGCGCGCAAATAGCCCGCAGGCGTTGGGCTCACTGGTGCTTTGACGCTTTTTAGTGTTGGCCCTCCCCACCATCCCCGAGTAGTAAGGGCAAAACAATGTAAACCCTTGAGGAGCATCCATGCGGCACGGCGGCAAGATCCTGGTCGATCAGCTCGAAGCACAAGGTGTCAAGACGGCGTTCACGGTGCCGGGCGAAAGCTTTCTCGCCGCGCTCGATGGCCTGTACGACTCCAACCAGATCAGCACCATCATCTGCCGCCAGGAAGGCGGCGCGTCGATCATGGCGGAAGCCTGGGGAAAAGCCACCGGCAAGCCCGGCATCTGCTTCGTGACGCGCGGCCCCGGCATCGCCAACGCCATGGCCGGCCTGCACATCGCCCAGCAGGACTCGACGCCGATGATCCTGTTCCTCGGCCTGCCCGGCGCGATCCACGAGGACCGCGAGGCGTTCCAGGAAATCGAGACCAAGCAGCTTCTCTCGTCGTTCGTGAAGTGGGCCGCGGTGATCCGCTCCACAGACCGCATCCCCGAATACGTCAGCCGCGCCTTCCACGTCGCCATGTCGGGACGTCCGGGCCCGGTCGTTCTCGGCCTGCCGGAGGATATGCTGTCGGCGGATGCCGAGGCCATCGACGTCGCGGCCGCCAAGGTCGCCGATCCGGCGCCGTCGCCGGCCGCCATGGACCAGCTTTCAAAGCTGATCGCCGAAGCGCAACGCCCGATGATGATCATCGGTGGCCCGCTGTGGAGCAAGGACATCGAGAAGCGCGTCACGGCCTTCGCCGAGCGCTTCGACATGCCGGTCGCGGCCGCGTTCCGCTTCCAGGACTACATGGACAACCGGCATCCGAACTACGTCGGCCACGTCGGCATCGGCCCGGACGCCAAGCTGGCCGCCGCCGTGCGCGATGCCGACGTGCTGATCACGCTTGGCGCCCGTCTTGGCGAAATGACGACCGGCGGTTATGAGCTGATCAACATTCCGACGCCGACACAGAAGCTGGTGCACATCCATCCGAGCCCCGACGAACTCGGCATGGTCTATGCGCCCTATCTGCCGATCGCCTCGTCGGCGGAGCAGTTTTCGATTGCTTTGGAAGGCTTGAAGCCGCCGGCCAAGATCGCCTGGAGTCAGCGCCGCGCCGATCTCAAGACGGCCTACAAGGCGGCTCTGGCCCCGATAGCGACGCCGGGCGACGTGCAGCTCGAGGAAGTGATCCGCATTGCGTCGGAAATGCTGCCCGACAACGCCATGATCACTAGCGGCGCCGGCAACTATGCTGCCTTCGTGCACCGCTACTTCGTGTACAAGGGTTATCGCACGCAGCTCTCGCCGACGTCGGGCTCGATGGGCTACGGCGTACCGGCGGCGATCGCGGGCAAGCTCGCCGACCCGACCCGTCCCGTGGTCGCGTTCGCCGGTGACGGTTGCTTCATGATGACCTGCCAGGAGCTGGCGACCATGATGCAGTACGGCGTCAACGTGGTCACGGTGGTGGTCAACAACGGCGTGTTCGGCACGATCCGCATGCACCAGGAAAAGTACTATCCGGATCGCGTCTCCGGTACGACCCTGGTCAACCCGGATTTCGCTGCCTTCGCCCGCAGCTTCGGCGCCCATGGCGAGACGGTCCTGCGCACCGAGGAGTTCGCGCCGGCGCTGGAACGCGCCCTGGCCGCCGGCAAGCCGGCGCTGATCGAGGTCAAGACCGACAAGGAAGCTCTGACCCCGCGCCAGACCATGAGCC
>JAEZBZ010000242.1 GCA_023412745.1 Pseudomonadota bacterium
AAACGCATGCTCGACCTTCTCAAGGGAATTCGGGTTCTCAGCTTCAATCACTTCTTGTTCGGCCCGATGGGCGTGCAGGCACTCGGCGACATGGGCGCCGACGTCATTTCAGTAGAATCGACCGAAGGTGCCTGGCAGCGCCACTGGAGCAGCGGCGACATCTGGAGCGATGGCCAGGGCATGCTGCACATGTGCGCCAATCGCAATAAGCGCAGCATCGGCATCGATTTGAAGTCCGCCAAGGGCAAGGAGATCGCATTCAAGCTGATCGAAAGCGCCGATGTGGTAACGGAAAACTTCCGTCCCGGCGTGTTCGAGAAGCTGGGCTTTGGCTACGATGTGCTCAAGAAGCACAAGCCCAACATTATTTTTGCATCCGCCTCCGGCTACGGCCCAAGCGGACCCTACTATGCCAAACCGGGCCAGGATCTCCTCGCCCAGGCGTTGTTCGGCATGGCCGCCATCACCGGCCAGGCACACAACGGGCCGCGTCCAGCCGGCGTGTCGGTGATCGACCATCACGGAGCTGCCATCTACGCAATGGGCATTCTTGGTGCGATCGTGCGTCGCGAACGCACCGGCAAAGGCTGCCGCGTCGACACCAGCCTGATGCAGGCCGCCCTCGACCTCCAGTCGGAATCGCTGACGGCGTACCTCAACGCGGAAAAGAAGCCCGAAAAGATCCACGCCTACAAGAACGTTGGCGGCTGGTATTACGCTGCTCCGTACGGCGTTTACAAAACCAAGGATAGCCACATCGCGCTGTCGATCTCACCGCTGGCGTTGATCGGCGAGACAATCGGCGAACCCAAGCTGGCATCCTACACCGAGCAGGACACCTGGACGAAGCAGGATGAGATCGGCGATCTGGTCGCTGCTCGCCTGACGTCCAAAACGACGGCCGAGTGGTGCAGCCTTATGGAGCCGGTCCAGATCTGGCACGCGCCGATCCAGGACTATGCGCAGATCGCGGCAGACCCGCAGGTCGAGCATATGAAGGCGATCGTCACTGTTCCGGGCGCTGGCGCAACGAAAGCACCAGTTTCACTCGTCAATCATCCCGTAATGTACGACGGCCAAGCTGCCGAAGTAGCTCTGCCGCCGCAGAGGCTTGGTGCGCAAACGGTCGAAATTCTATCCGAGCTCGGCATCGATAAAGCTGCCGTCGACGCGCTCGCCAAGGACGGCGTCGTCACTGTCCTCGAGGATTGATCTGTCGACGGCCATGTCGTCGCCCACAACCAAGGGGAGCGCAGCAAACGCCGCGCTCCCCCTTTTTGTATCGATAGCCCGAAATCCGATGCTAGCTTGACGGGACTTAAACCTTGGCCGGCGGGGCGGTTGAACTGCGCACGGCAAGCGACATCGTAAATTCCACCAGCTCGGTAAACGGCCGTCCGGCGATACTGGCGATCAGCATGTCCGCCACGCGCTCGCCGATTTCCCGCGACGGCACGCGCACTGTCGTCAGCGGTGGCTCGATCTCCGAAACGATATCGAGATCGTCGAAACCTGTAATCGACAACCGAGACGGCACCGCAAAGCCGAGCGCGCGCGCTTCGGCAATGGCGCCGATGGCATGCAGATCCGTCGTACAAACCACCGCCGTGGTTTCCGGCTTGCGCTGCATGATGGTCCTGAGACCGGCTCGTCCATCCGGAATTTCGTATGGCCCCTCGACGAGGACCGGCTCAGGCAAACCTATTTCGGCGATGCGCTCAACCGCACCGCGGAAACGCTCTGCAATCCGATCGTTGTTGTGGGTCGGGCTGGTCAGCACCGAGATGTTCCGATGTCCAAGTTGCACGAGATAGTCGACCATGCGGCGCGTGCCGTCGGAATTCTCGTAACCGACGCAAAGCCCGCTATCGCGATCGATGGTATAGGTGCAGACATACGGAATGCGCGCCTCCCGTAACCGCCGATAAATGTCCGGATGGCGCTGCTGGCCGACCAGCATCAGACCGTCGATGCCACGTTCCATCAGATTGCGGATCTGCCGCGCTTCGGCGTCCGTGTCGTATTGCGAGCTTCCGATCAGCAGCGAAAAGCCATGGCCTTCCAGCCGCGTCTGCAGCGTCTCGATGCAGGCGGCAAATGTCGCAACGCCGAGCGTCGGAACAATCGCGCCTATGGTATGAAACCGACGCGCCGCCAATGCGCGCGCAGGCCCGTGCCGCACGTAGCCCAGCTTTTCGACAGCCGCTTCGACCCGTATCCGCAGATCCCGACTTACTTTCTCGGGATCGTTCAGGACGCGAGAGACGGACGCAGTCGAAACGCCGGCTGCCTCGGCCACGTCCGCCATGGTACTGAGAGCGCCAGCCCTCGCGACGCGACGACGCGCAATCCGCGATAATTTGCCCGCTCCAAGCGATGCGCCTTTTTCAGTGCCGTTGACCAGAGCTATCGCCCTCTGTTCTGTTTTCTGCCAACCTCAGGCACAACACACTTGCCTAGTAGGCCCTAGCATGCAACGATGATAGCGCTTACACAAGCGTCCGACTAATTAATAAGAGACGCGTGCTGACAAGGCTCTGTTGGAGGAAACCACATGCATAAGTTCATGCGTGCCAGTCGCCGTGCCGTTTTGACGATGACTGCCGCTGCCATGGCCGCCGGCCTGCCCTTTGCTGCCTCGGCTCAACAAACCGAGATCAAAGTCGGGTACATGAAGCACCCGATCCAGGACGCTTCTCTCGATATGCTCGAGAAGTGGGCGAAGGCCAACAACGTGAAGCTCACGCGCGTGCCTATGGCTTACAGCGTGTTCATGGAGAAGGTCACCGCCACGCTGACGTCCGGCGCCGACCAGTTCGACATCATCTGGCACAACGACGACTGGGGCCAGCTCTGGAAGAAGTGGGTCGAGCCAACCAGCGACATCAAGGGCATCGAGAACACCGATCCTTGGGTTCTCGAAGCCTTCATCAATGATGACAAGAAGCCGACCGTTGTGCCGATGGCGCACACCGTCGGAACGTTCTTCTATCGCAACGACCTGTTGCAGCCGAACGAAGTGCCGAAGACCCTGGACGAGCTGGTCAGCGT
>JAEZBZ010000284.1 GCA_023412745.1 Pseudomonadota bacterium
AAGTCTATTCAGTTCGCTCCAAGAGTGCATGGGCCATGCAAAAGACCGCGGTGAAAGACGTACCTCGGCACATTTTGCCAGTAATTGTTCTTGCCCAGTTCGCCGGCACGTCGCTCTGGTTCGCCGGAAATGCGGTCATGCCTGATCTTCAGTCTCGCGGTGGATTGCCGGCTGAAACGCTCGGTGACATAACCACTGCGGTGCAACTCGGCTTTATTGCGGGAACGCTGGTTTTTGCCTTCTTCGCGATTGCGGATCGCTATTCCCCGCGCCGCATATTTCTGGCCTGTGCGCTGCTAGGCGCCGCATTCAACGCGGGTGCTTTTATCGTCGGAGCGATCCTCTGGCCATTGCTGCTGTTGCGTTTTCTGACCGGCTTCTTCCTCGCCGGCATCTATCCAATCGGAATGAAGATTGCCGCCGGCTGGTTCGACCGTGACCTCGGCAAGGCTTTGGGGTTTCTTGTCGGCGCGCTCGTACTAGGCACCGCCTTGCCGCATCTGATCCGCGGGCTTGGCCAAGAATTCCCCTGGGAAGGCGTTCTACTGTCTGTATCCGCCATTGCGGCTTGCGGCGGCGTACTCTTGCACTGCTGCGTCCCGGACGGCCCGTACCTTCGTATTGGCGCAAAGTTCAATCCTGCAGCCATTGCCGGAGTGTTCAAGTCTGCAGATTTTCGCGCGTCTTCGTTCGGCTACTTTGGACATATGTGGGAACTCTATGCCTTTTGGGCCTTTGTTCCCGTATTCCTTGCGGCGTCAGATCCACAAGCTGGCACATCGAGCACCTCGCTCTGGACGTTCTTCATTGTTGGCGCGGGCGCGATTGGATCTGTTGCCGGAGGGCTTCTGTCACTTCGCCGTGGCAGCGCAAACGTCGCATTTTGCCAGCTTTCAGCCTCGGGACTGTGCTGCGTGCTGTCGCCCCTGGCATTCTTGCTGCCTCAGTCCGCAATGCTCGCTTTTATGATCTGCTGGGGCATCGTTGTCGTCGGCGACTCGCCCCAGTTTTCTGCCCTCAATGCGCGCTATGCACCCAGCCACCTCGTTGGCTCCGCCCTGACGATCGTCAATTGCGTTGGCTTCGCGATTACGATCGTCTCCATTCAGTTACTCAATGGTTTGGTGCCACTCGTCGGCGCGCAATATCTATTCTTACTTCTCGTGCCGGGGCCACTCTTTGGCCTCATCGCAATGAGTCGCCTGGTGCGAGATCGCGGGTCAATCGACAAAACATAGCCCTACCGCCAATTGTTCCACCGGTTTCAACCGCTAAGCGATGCGAACACCATCTTTGCCGAAGATATGCAAATGAAGCGGATCGGCGTGTAGCGCGATGTGCTCGCCCCGCCTCGGGGGCTCAAGATCGGCAGGATAGCGGACCGCCAAGGGACTGCCATCCGCGAGCGTAGTGTGGATGATGCGGGCCTCGCCCAGATCCTCAATGTGAATGATGCTCGCGCGCAACGCGCCCTGTTCATCGGGGCCAGCCAGCAAAATATTCTCGGGCCGCACACCGATGTCGGCGGGGCCGCTGTGCTGCGTGCCGACCGCCAATGTCTCGCCAGTCTCAAGTATCGCCTGCCCGTCATTGATACGGGCAGGCAGGATATTCATCGCCGGTGACCCAATGAAGGAGGCCGCAAATCGCGTTGCCGGGCGGCGATACAGATCACTGGGCGTACCGATCTGTTCGATGCATCCCTTGTTCAGCAACACGATGCGGTCAGCCAGCGTCATGGCTTCCTGCTGATCGTGCGTCACGTAGATCATCGTCGACGACAGTTCATCATGCAGCCGTGCGATTTCGAGACGCGTTTGCGCGCGCAATGCTGCATCGAGGTTCGACAGTGGTTCGTCGAACAGGAACACCTTGGGCTCGCGCACGATAGACCGCGCGATGGCGACGCGCTGGCGCTGCCCGCCGGATAGCTCGCGTGGCTTCCGCTCCAGCAGGTCCGCAATCTGCAGCATCTCAGCTGCGCGGCGCACGCGCTGTTCAACGGTATCGCTGCCAGCCCCCGACATTTTGAGACCAAACGATATGTTCCTGTAGACATCCATGTGCGGATAGAGCGCGTAGGTCTGGAACACCATGGAGACGCCGCGCTGTGCCGGAGGCTTGTGCGTGACGTCGTCGTCGCCGATCCGGATAGTCCCCGACGAGGTTTCCTCCAGCCCCGCGATCAGCCGCAGCAAGGTCGATTTTCCGCATCCGGACGGACCAACGATGACGACGAACTCGCCATCGGCGATGTCGAGAGTTATGCTGCCGATGACCTCCGTTTTACCGAAGCGTTTGGTCACATTTTCCAGCCGCACCCGTGCCATCGGATTATCCCTTCACCGCGCCGGCAGTGAGCCCCGCAACCAGCCGGCGCTGGCACACCAGCACAAGCGCAATCAACGGCACCGTCACGATGACGGACGCCGCCATGATATTTCCCCACGGCAGTTCGTACTCGCTCGCGCCCGTGATGAGCGCGATGGCGACCGGCACCGTGCGCTTGTCGTTCGATAACGTGAACGTCAGCGCGAACAGAAACTCATTCCACGCCGCAATAAATGCCAGCAGTCCCGTAGCGGCCATGGCTGGCGCCATCAGCGGCATGAATATGCGCGTGACGATGACGAACGGGCTGAGCCCGTCCATGATCGCCGCCTCCTCGATCTCTACAGGCAGATCGCGCATGAACGTCGTTAGCACCCAGACCGTGAACGGCAGCGTGAAGATCATGTAGGAGAAAAAGAGGCCTGCGAGATTATTATAAAGGCCAAACACGCGAATGACCTCGAACAGCCCGGACAGCACCGCCACTTGCGGAAACATGGAAATAGCGAGGACCATGTAAAGCAGCGTTTTGCGCCCCCTGAAGCGCACGCGGCCGAGCGCGAACGCTGCCGTCAGTGCCAGCGACAGCGACAGGACGACAACACAGGTTGCGACGATGACGGAGTTGAGAATGTTGCGCGCGAAATGCTGTTCATCCCAGATCCGTAAATAGTTTTCGAGATTGACCTGCGACGGCCAATACGAAACGCGGAACAAATCGGAGCCCGATTTGAAAGACGTCAGGATCGCGTAATACAGCGGAAACAACAGAAATAGCGCCAGAACCGCGCAGGCCAGCGCCAGCCCCGTACCCTTGAGCAGACGCCTCATCTCTGCCTCCCGTCGAGGTCGAGACGCATGGCCATCACATACAGCGCAGTCAGCAACGCAATGATAAAGAACACCAGCGTCGACACCGCCGAGCCGTAGCCGACATCCTGAAATCCGACCAGTTCACGCTGAGCAAAGACCGACAGCGTCATGGTCGCGTCGGTCGCGCCGGTCATGATGTAAACGAGATCAAACATCCTCATCGCGTCGAGCAGGCGGAAAATGATCGCGACCGCCAAGGCCGGTGCGATCAGCGGCAACGTCACCTGGAAGAAAATCCGCACCGGATGAATGCCATCCACGCGCGCGGCCTCGTAGCAATCCTTCGGCACCATCTGCAGGGCCGCCAGCGCAAGAAGCGCGACGAACGGCGTCGTCTTCCAGACATCAACCAGAATGATCGACGCCATGGACAGCGTCGGATCGGCCAGCCACGCCACCGGCTCCGAAATGATTCCTATTTTCAGCAGCGCATCGTTGATGACGCCGAAGTGGTCATTCAGCATCCAGCCCCACATCTTGGCCGAAACCACCGTCGGGATCGCCCAGGGCACCAGCATGGCGGCGCGCATCAGCCCGCGGCCGGGAAACTGCACATTGAGCAGCACGGCAATCAGAACGCCGAGGATCGTCTCCAGCGACACCGAAACGACCGCGAAAACCAGCGTATTGCGCAGCGCCCGCAACCACTGCGGATCGCTCAGCACCCCATACCAGCGGCCGTTATCGTAAGTGAGATAGTTGGACATACCGACGAAACTGTACCGGCTCATGTCGACCAGTGTCGCGTTGGTGAAACTGAAATAGATCGTGCGCGCCAGCGGCCATACGGCAACGACGGCGAGGATCAGCAGCATCGGCGACAGGAACATCCATGCGGCGCGTGTGCGCTCGGCTGAGATGGAACGATCCCGCCGCATCACCAGCCTGCCCTGTACTTGAGCCGATCCAGTTCCTGCGCCAGTTGCTCGATGCGCGCTTGTGCCGGCGCGCCGGCGAGAATGTCGTGTGCGGCCCGCCAGACGTCGCTCGAAAGGCGGTTGTAGTGCGGCCCCGCGATGCGCGAGGGACGCGCCGTTGCATTGCGCAGCGGATCTAGCAACGTCTTGAAGAACGGATTGGCCGTGAGAATGTCGGGATCGTTGTATAAGGCTGGAATGGTGGGATTGTAGGATGCGGTAATCGCGCGCTTTTTCTGTTGGCCAGCGCTGGTCAGGAATGCGACGAGGTCGGCGGCCTCCTCCGGATGCTTGGAGTAAAGGGACACAGCGAGATGCCAGCCGCCCAGCGTTCCCGATCCCTGCCCATCCGCTCCGCCGCGCGGCAGCGGCATGACCCCGACTTTGTCGCGCACGGGGCTATCATGGCTTTGTGCCAGCGCCCAGGCGTAGGGCCAGTTGCGCATGAACACCGCGTTGCCGGTCTGGAAAACGCCACGCGCGGTTTCCTCATCGTAATTCAGCACGCCCTTCGGCGAGATATCGCCGACCCAGCTTCCGGCCAACGACAGTGCCTCCACCGCACGCGGATTATTGATCGTGATCCGCCCCTGTGTATCGACGATCGTACCGCCGCCGAAGGAATCGATCCATTCTAGTGCGTTGCAGGTCAGACCTTCATAGGCTTTGCCTTGAAACACAAAACCCCACAGCCGCGCGTTTCCCTCAGCCCTCTCCGCATTCTGAACAGCCTGCGCGGCCGCCGTCATGTCCTGCCACGTTTGCGGTGGCACAATCCCGTGACGCTTGAGCAGATCTTTGCGGTAATACAGCACCCCGACATCAGCCCACCAGGGCATGGCGACGAGACGCCCTTCGACGGTGTCGTTCTCGATTAGCGACGCAAAGTGGTCCGCGGGTGCATCGCCGACATACGGGCGAAGATCAGCGAGGTGGCTGGCCAGCACACCTGCCCACACCACATCGATTTGCAGCACATCGATCTCATCGGTGCCGGAGGCCAGCATCTGCAGATAAAGCGCGAGACGATCCGTCGACGAATTCGGCGTGGTGATGATCCTGACCGTGTTGCCGGTCTTACTCTGCCATTCGTTGACTGCTTCGGTGCACAATTGCAGTTCGATACCGAGCGCGCCGCACGAGATCGAGAGTGTCGCCGAGGAGGCCGGCGCCCGTGCTGCCGGGATCAACGCCAACGCAGCAAACAGGACACCGGCGACCAGCGCGCGTTTCATGCCGCGGCCTGCGATTTCAAACCGCCGGATGCGGATGCGATCCGGTCGAACTGCTTGGCGACCTGACCGGCCCAGCGTTCCAGATCATAGTGATGGACGACCTTGTTCATCGCGGCCATCCGCTGCGTCGCCTCGGCCTCGGGCATGTCGATCGCCTCATCCAAAGCGCGGTCCATATCCCGGTTGGAATACGGATTGGTCAGGATCGCTTGCGGCAACTCCACAGCACAGCCAGCGAACTCTGACAGGATCAGCGTTCCGCCCCGCCCCTGCTTGGCGGCCACGAATTCCTTCGCGACGAGGTTCAGGCCATCGCGCAACGGAGTCGTCACGCACACATCGGCGATGCGGAAATAGGCAACCAGGCGTTCAAATGGAATCGCGTTGGAGAACAGCACCACCGGCGTCCAATCGAGCTTCGAGAAGCGCCCGTTGATGCGTCCGACCAGTCCTTCGATCTCGCGCTGCGTTTCCTCGTAGATTTTCATGGTCGACGCGGCGCGCACCGAGGTCACCAGCATCTTCACCTCGCCGATCATCTCAGGACGCCGCTCCAAAAGCCGCTCAAAGGCATTCAGGCATTCGATCATGCCCTTCGTGTAATCAGTGCGCCCGACGGTCATCAGCAGACGGCGCCCACCAAGTTCTTCCAATAACTGCTGTTGAAGCGCTTGGTTCTCATCCGAGCCTATATAGTTTTCAACCAGCGCCGGATTGGTGCCGACTGGCGAAACGCCGACGCGTACAGAGCGATTGCGGGTGCGGATGCTCGTCGGTACCTCCGGCTCGGACAGGGCCGTGCCCGATGGCGACAGGCCGTCCTCGACCGGCTCCACGCCTTCGACCTCCGCCTGGTTCAAGGCGCGGGCGACGTCGGCGAAATTCTTGGCGTAACGGGGAATGTGGAAACCAACCAGATCGCAATCGAGCAGGCTATCGACAATCTCACGCCGCCACGGCAGGACGTTAAATACGTCGGGACCCGGAAACGGCGTATGATGGAAAAACGCGATCCGGACATCCGGCTTCAGCCGGCGCAGATACGCCGGAACCAGCCACAGATTATAGTCGTGCACCCAGACAAGACCGTCGTCTTCCACCTGCGCCGCGGCGGCTTCCGCGAACAACCGATTGACCTCGCGGAACGTTGCCCAATCTACGTTGTCGTATTGAAACAGACTCGGAAACGAGTGCAGGATCGGCCACAGCGCCTCCTTCGAGGTGACGTGATAAAAGCTTTCGACCTGCTCGGCCGTCAAAGGCAGTCGCGAGACCACATAGCCGCCGTTTGGATCATCCACGTGAATGATCCGCTCAAAATCCGCGCCATGTTCGGGATCGTAGATTTTCCCGGCAACCCAGGCTCCCGCCTCGGGTGGTAGCCGATGAAAGAAGCTTTTCAGCGTGGGAACGATGCCGTTGGGGCTTTTGTGGCTGCGGTAGACGACGCGGCCATCGACGATGACTTCGTCATTCGGCTGTCGGTGATAAACGATCACCAGGGAAGACTTTCTCATGGTTTCGATCCCCCTCAAAACTAAAATGGCGTATTGCGTCCGAAATGCCCGCAGTGCCCGGCAAAGCACTGCAATAGACGTTCGGCATATCGCAGACGGCTCCTGTCAGGCGCTGCTCTCTATTACCGACGGCGACGCCTTTGAAACCCGTCTGGAACAACGACAGATCGTTCATCGTGTCGCCGGCAACCAGCACGGTTTCGGCATCAACACCCAGCGCGGCAATGAGCCTGGTCAGTGTCGGGCCCTTTGAAACGCCCTTTGGCAGAACGTCGAAAAATCTGTCAGCGGACAGGAGGCAATCAAATCCCGCGGCTTCAACTTTGGCCACGCTGTGCCGTGACAGCGCTGTCGGCTGATAATCATAACTGACGCGATAGCGAAACGACGTCGCCTGCAAAGTCAGGCCCGGATCGCCATGCAGCATGTCTACGACGCGCGCATTGGCATTATTCCATTGCGCGGCAATGGGCGCCTCCAGCGCAGCGACGGGTTCAAGCGTCGCGCCATCGTAGATCGACGTGCCGACATCACCGATGATGTAGTGCGGCCGCGGCATCCCCGGCGAACGGATCAGTTCCGCGATGAAGTCGATATCGCGGCCCGTCACGAAGATCAGCATCACGTCATTGCGTGCGCTGAGATGCGCATAAAGCGCGCTGCAATCGTCGTTGCTTCCACCCAGGAATGTTCCGTCGAGATCAGTGGCCAGCACCAGTCGCGCCACCGTCATACCCGAGCACACTCCTCCAGCCGGTGACGGGCTGGGTTCGGGATACGGGGACCATCTTCGTGGGAGTGCGATTCAGCGCGCAAATCCGACATCATCAGGCTTTGGATGGCCTGATCCACCGCCTCTCCGCGCAATACGCGTTCAACCGCGGTGCAGATCGGCAGCTCGACGCCGATCGAGGTCGCAAGCTGCAGGACCGAGCGCGCGTTCGCGACACCCTCGACCACCGGGCCATCATCGCGCAATGACGGGCGTTGCCCCGCACCAAGCGCCTTTCCGAACGAGAAATTCCGCGACTGTTCACTCGAACACGTCAACATCAGATCTCCGGCGCCAGCGAGGCCGCTCAGCGTCTCGGCTCTCGCACCCAGCGCTCGGCCAAGCCGCATGATTTCGGCCAAGCCGCGCGTGATGATCGCGGCACGCGTATTGGAGCCCAAGCCGCGCCCGGCGGCAATTCCGCAGGCGATCGCGAGCACATTCTTGGCCGCTCCGCCGATCTCGACGCCTGCCACATCCGCGGACAGATACGGCCGGAAGGTCGGAGTCGCGAACGTTACCGCGATACGAGAAGCCAGATGATCCTTACCGAAACTGCACCCATCCAACGGCGCCGCAACCGTTACAGCCGTGGGCTGATCGTCTGCCACTTCCGCTGCGAAGGTCGGACCGGACAAAACAGCCGCTGGTCGGCCGTCCATCTCGTCGGCGATCACCTCGCTCATCAATTGCCCCGTGTCGGCTTCGACGCCTTTGGAGCAAATCACCACAGGCACATTGACCGCCAACAGACGTTCGATCCGCCGCGCCATATTGCGCAAATGCTGAGATGGAACGACCAGAACAACCAGTTCGCTGCGGGAAAGCGCTGCTTCGAGATAGCTGGTAACGACAATGGTTTCCGGCAACTTAACAGTGTCGAGAAACGGATTACGGCGTGTTTTCTCGATGGCGTCGACGACGGACGTCTCTCGCGCCCACATGGTCACGCGGCGCCCTGCCCGCTGTGCCGTCAGCGCCAGGGCAGTTCCCCAGGCGCCACCACCGATGATGGTTACGTTGTTGTATGCCGTCGGTCCTTCGTCGTTACAGAACCGCGTGGCTGCTCCGTTGTTGCTCACGGTAGCCCTCCGCTGTGTGTAGAC
>JAEZBZ010000321.1 GCA_023412745.1 Pseudomonadota bacterium
GGCCAGCAACGATGCGATGACGAGTTTGCAATGCATGAGCCGACTTTTGAGATTGCGCCAATGATGTCTTTCTATAAACGAATGCGAGGCCGAAATGAGGCCCCGCGCGGCATCCAACGTCGCATTCCATAAGCTCAGCCACCTTGTCATTGCCGCGACAGACGATGCAAGCCCCGTTCGGGAACACGATATGGATGACCTGATAGACACCGGCCCAGCCGATGCACCGGCCCGCCTGATTCTGGCGCATGGCGCGGGGGCCGCGATGACCAGCCCGTTCATGGAGACCATGGCCGGTATGCTGGCGGAGCGCGGCATCGCGGTCACGCGCTTCGAGTTCAAATACATGGCCTCACGCCGCAAGACCGGGAAGCGCCGGCCGGCACCGCGCGCCGATAGTCTCGGTCCGGAATACGTGGCTGTTGTGGATGCTGTCCGCCAAGCGATGCCTGCCGGGCAAGTCCTACTCATCGGCGGCAAATCCATGGGAGGGCGCGTCGCCAGCCTGGTCGCGGACGAGCTGTTCGCCACACAGCGCATCAACGGCTTGGTTTGCCTTGGCTATCCGTTTCATCCGCCGGGCATGCCCGAACAACTCAGGACTGCGCACCTGGTCGATCTCAAGACGCCTGCGCTGATCGTGCAGGGCGAACGTGATCCGTTCGGCAGCCGCGCGGAAGTGGAGGCGATGGCGCTGTCATCCGCCATCTGGATGAACTGGGCCGGCGATGGCGATCATGATCTTGGACCGCGCGGCGGCAAGGGTTTCACGCGCCGGGGCAACCTGGAAGCCGCGGCCGATGCGGTCGCGGCCTACGCTGCGGCCGTGACGATCGAGCAGGCCTACGCTCTCGCGGGAGCCGGTTCGGCTTCCGGTAGCCGCTGCGGCAGCAGCCAGACCGCGAGCAAAGTTGCGGTCGCCGCGATAGCCAGGATCTGGAACAGGCGATCGAAGCCCCAGCCCTGGTGAATCCAGGCGATCAACGGAAGCGCCATCGCCAGCACCGCGAAGCTGACCACGTAACGCACGCCATAGATCGAGGCGCGCATTTCGGACTTGGCGATCTTGCCGATCATGTAATCGTTGATCGGGATCTGGCCGAATGCGCCGAGCATGAACGCCAGCGCAACGATGAGCGCGGCCCAATCGGATAATCCGGGCATCATGCTGAAGAACACGATCTGGATGATCGCGACCGTCATGAACACGCGGCGCGGGCCGTAGCGGTCGAGCGAGCGGCCGACCACGAGCTGGGCCACCGAGGCCGCCGCGAACACCAGGAACGCCAGCCAGCCGACCATCGTTGCCGAGCCTGCGATGCCGCCCAGGCGCTCGTCGAATACCTTAGGCAGCGAGAAGGTCGTGGACTGGAAGATGATGCCGGAGATCGCGGTGGTGAAGAAGATGATCGCGGTCACCCGTATCAGCATGGCCTTGGCTTCCGCGCTCATTGCCTTGGATGCGCCGGACGCCTTGGCGCGCGTTGCCGCCGACGGCGCGGCCATGTCGCTACGGAAATAGTAGATGTAGGCAAAGCCGATCAGGGTCGAGACCACGCCGGGCCAGATGAAGGCTGAACGCCAGCCGCTGTTGTCGATGAAAAAGCCCGTCAGCAGTGCGGCGCTGGCGACGCCGAGATTGCCCCATACGCCATTAATGCCAATGGCCATGCCGGTTCCGGTTTTGGAAGCGCGTTCGATCAGCAGCGCCAGCCCGACCGGATGATAGATGGCCGCGAAGATTCCGATGACGAACAGCCCGATACCGACCTCTATCGGCGTGCGCGCGTAGCCGGTCGCGATGGCGGCAAATCCGATTCCAATGAAAAACACCGCCATCATGCCTTCGCGACTCCAACGGTCAGCGAACCAGCCGGCCGGCAGTGCGAACACGCCGAACGCAATGAAGCCCGGCGTGGCGTAGGGGATCAGCGCGGAATAGCTCATGCCCCACTCGCGCGTCAGGGCGAGTGCGGCGACGGTGGCAAATACCAGCGTCATCAGATGGTCGATGAAATGACCGATATTCAGGAACAGGAAGTGCAGCCGGTCTCGCGACGTCGCATTGGCCATCGTTCACTTTCCCCCCGCACGTCTGGACATTGCTTGGCCGCTTCGCATGGCATTGGCTTTCACAGCTCGGCAGGCGACCGCAATACGCGCCCGCCCGTGATTGCCGACAATAGTTGCGTTCGCGGGAAAGCAGAAGCCGCGGATCGGTTTGGGAGATCAGCGGCCAGCGGCGTAACCCTGCATGCCGCGCGGATTGGCGGCGGCCTTGCGCCGGACGCCGCTCTGGCTGGCGGCTGTCAGCCGGCCTTCTGTCCAGGCGCCGCCGACCTCGACGATATGGCCGCGCTTGCGCAGCTCGGCGATGGTTGCAGCGGGCACGCGATCTTCCAGCACCACCACGCCTGGACGCGCCGTCCGCGGCCAGAACGAGCCCGGGAAATGCTCGATATGCCAGGCCGGCGCATCAATTGCTTCCTGCAGGTTCATGCCTGCATGGACGTGACGCAGGAAGAACGCGCAGCTCCACTGATCCTGCTGGTCGCCGCCTGGTGTACCCCAGCTCATGTACGGCACGCCGTCGCGCATCGCCATGCCGACCGACAGCGTCGAGCGCGGCCGCTTGCCAGGTGCAAGCGAACTCGGCAGACCGTCTTCCAGCCAGAACATCTGCGCGCGCGTGCTGAGCGGGAAGCCAAGTGACGGCACCACGGGCGAGGACTGCAGCCAGCCGCCGGACGGGGTGGCGGAGAACATGTTGCCGTGCTTGTCGATGACGTCGATGTGGACGGTATCGCCGCGCGTTTCGCCGAGCCGACCGACGGTCGGTTCGCCGGCGCCAGCCGCCGACACGGCGGTGCGGCCGTCGCTGGTGCCCTTCATGACGACCTTGCCGCCGAATCCGGCAATCTGGCCAGGGCGCTGCTCCATGGAAGCGGCGCTGGGATCGATGAGCTTGCGCCGCTCGGCGTTATAGGTCTTGGACAGCAGTTGCTCGATCGGCACGTCGACGAACTTCGGATCGCCGTAGAAAGCTTCACGGTCGGCGTAGGCGAGCTTCGCGCACTCGATCCAGGTGTGCAGGAAGTCGGCGTCGGTCGGGTCGAGGTTCTTGAGGTTGTAGCCATCGAGCAGGGCGAGCATCTGAAGCAGCACCGGCCCCTGCGTCCACGGCCCCGGCTTGAACACGCGATAGTTGCCGTAGTCGAGATGCACCGGCGTCTCGACGCTGGGCTGCCAAGCCGCCATATCCGCACCGGACAGCACGCCGCGATGCGGCCGCCCGCTGACGTCCATCAGCTCCTGCGTGCGGTAGAAGGTGTCGATCTCTTCGGCAACGAAGCCCTGGCTCCAGACTTTGCAGGCGCGCGCGATTTCAGCGTCGCGGCCACCGCCGCCGGCTTCCGCTTCGCTGAGCAGGCGGGCGTAAGTCTCGCCGAGCTTGGAGTGGTAAAACATTTCAGCGGGCGCGGGCACGTCGCCGTTGGGCAGGAAGACTGCAGCCGAGGTTGGCCAGTATTCGCGGAACATGTCTGCCACCGTGCCGATGGTGGCAGACGCGCGCTCGGCCAGCGGATGACCATTGATGGCGTAGCTGATCGCGGCTTCGAGCACGTCGCGCGGGCGCATGGTGCCGTAGTCTCGCAGGATCAACATGAAGCTCTGAAACGAGCCCGGAACACAGGCCGGCAGCAATCCCGTACCCGGGACGATGTCGAGGCCGAGATGATCGCGGTAATGCGCAATCGTGGCGCCGGCCGGTGCCGTGCCCTGTCCGCACACCACCTCGGGCCGCCCCTTGCGCTGGTCATACAGCATGACCGGCACTTCGCCGCCGGGGCCGTTGAGATGCGGCTCGACCACCTGCAGCGTTAAAGCGGTGGCAACGCCGGCGTCGAACGCTTTGCCGCGGCGTTCCAGGATGCTCATCCCCACCGCCGTGGCGATCCAGTGCGTCGAGGTGACGACACCGAAGGTGCCCTCGATCTCCGGACGCGTTGTGAACGGGTTGGGGTTGATCAGTGACATCGCCGGTTGCTCCCGATCCTGCGCCGCTATGCGGAGACCTTCTGTCCAGCCCCCTGCCACCAAGCCGTACCCTGACGCAGGATGACCGGAGACGCCAGCACGACGCCAACCAGCACACTCGTCCACCCTGGCACCAGGACTACCAAGGCGGCAATCACGAGCAGCGCACGTTCCCACATCACGATCGGTGCGAGGGCAAAGCCGACGAAGGCCGCGGATAGAACGAGGATACCAATGATGCAGCCGACGACCGACGAGAAGAACTCGCTCCAGGTGAAGCCGGACACCATCAGCAGCATCGAGGGCGAGAACGCGAACACGAAAGGCACCAGGACCTTGCCGAGCGCGAGACGGAACGCCGTATTGCCGGTCTTGAACGGATCCGCGCCGGCCATACTGGCACCGGCGTAGGCGGCGATGGCGACCGGCGGCGTGACGTCGGCGAGAATGCCCCAGTAGAACACGAAGAAGTGCGCCACCAGCGGCTGCACACCCAGCAGCGCCAGCGCCGGTGCCGCAACCGTCACCATGATGATGTAGTTCGCCGTCGTCGGCACGCCGCAGCCCATCAGCACGCAGACGATAGCTGTCATCAGCAGCGTGAAGAACAGCGTCATGCTGGTCAGCTCGAACGGCAGGAACGGCGCATAGGTCGAAAGCGCGGTCGCAGCCTGTGCCGCCGTCGTCGTGACGATGTAGGAGATCTTGAAGCCTGCGCCCGTCAGCGTTACGACGCCGACGATGATGCCGACAGTGGCAGCCGCTGCGCCTACCGCAATGGCATATTTGGAGCCGACCACGAAGGCATCGATGATCTCGTAGACCTGCTTGCGGCCTTCGGAGCTGGAGAATACCCCGTGCACCATAAACGCTATGGCGCCCAGGAAGACGACTAAATTCCAGCTCGCGGCAAATGGCCCGATAACCAGCGTCTCGCGCAGGAAGCCGAGCGGGGCCAGCACGCACAGTGCGACGCCAAAGGCAACCGCCGCAATGTAGCGGTTGGAGGCGAGCCCCATCAGCATGCATCCGGTGATGCCCCAGAATGCCGCCAGATAGGGCGTGTATCCCGAGAACAGGATGGTCACCAGCGCGGCGAGAGGCGCCAGCGTCGGCCAGTCGCGCGCAAGCACGTCGCGCAGCCGAGGAATTTCGCCCGGTTCGAGGCCGCGCATGCCGGTTTTCTTGGCTTCGAAGTGCACCTGACAGAGCACGCCGAAGAAGTGCATGAACGCCGGAACGATCGCCGCGATGATGATGGTCGCGTACGGCAGGCCGAGGAATTCAATCATCAGGAATGCGGCGGCGCCCATGATCGGCGGCGTGATCTGGCCGCCCGTAGCGGCGGTCGATTCGACTGCCGCTGCGAAATGGCGCTGGTAGCCGAGGCGTACCATCATCGGGATGGGCAGTGAGCCGACGGTGACGGTGTTGGCGACCGACGACCCGGAAATCATGCCAAACAGTGCCGAGCCGAAGATCGAGATCTTGGCTGGCCCGCCCGCGAAGCGGCCGGCGACCGCTGCGGCGACGCCGAGGAACAGCCGTCCCAGGCCGACCTTGGTCGCCAGTACGCCGAACAGCACGAAATGGAAGACGTAGGTCGCGACGACGCCAAGCGCGATGCCATAGATGCCCTGGCTGGTCAGATAAAGGTGATTGACCAAATTCGACCATGACGAACCCGGATGCAACAGCACGCCAGGGAAGTAATTGCCGTAAAGCGCGTAGATGATGCAGATGACAGCGATCAGCGGCAGGCCCCAGCCGATGGCACGCCGGGTAGCTTCGATCAGTAGCACAATCAGCATTGAGCCCATGAAGACGTCAAGCGTCGAGGGATTGCCGATCCGGTCAGCCAGATCGTGAAACACCCAGGGCATATACAGGCTGCCGACGACGGCCGCGATAAACAGGCACCAATCGAACAGGGCAACGCCGCCGGGCCGCAGCAATGTCGACTTCGGCTCCCCGGACGACCGGCGTTTGACCATCGGAAAGACGAGGAAGATGAGGCCGGCGACAAACGCCAGATGGACGCCGCGGTGTACTTCCTCGCGCAACAGTCCGAAACCGGCGGTGTAATAATGAAAAACCGACAGGGCAAACAGCATCCCGCCAACAAGCATTTCCGCCCGTGGCGTGAGCTTCTGAAAACTCATTTCCGGATCGAGCTCTTCTTCGAGCTGCCGCGCCTTGTCTTCCGAAATCACATTGATGGACATGGGCCAAAAACCGGAATGGAGCACTGGAGGGTGCCGGATAGGCTGAATGGCTGCCGTGCGAGGCTGTAAGCTATAGCAGCCAAGCTCCGGAGTTAGCTAGTGAAACGGAAGTAGGGGCCGGGGGCGGCTGCCACGGTCGGCCAGCGTTGGGGGAAGGCCTGTACTTCCCGCAATCCATTGCACACAGCCGACCGCCTGCGACGAAGCGCGTGCCGTCGGTGCGGCGCAATCGGCAGTCCAGGCCGGGCGTTGGAACCCAGCTCGATTCGTCACGTTCCGGCAGGCAGATACATCACAATTAGGCATTTGCCCCAGGGTGACGCGCCATGACGGAATCAATTCTTTCCGCAATCAATCGCTATCTGACACCGGACATGATTACGCGCATTGCATTGGCGGCTGGCTTTGATTCAAAGCTCGCCCAGGGTGCCGTATCAGCAGCGGTGCCGGCCATTCTCGCAGGGCTGGCCAAGGTCGCCGGCACGACGACAGGCGCGGACCGCATTTCGGATGCTGCTGCTTCCGCTTCTTCCGGTGGAATGGAAGCATTCACGAGCCGGCTGAGCAACCCCACGCAACTCATGGAGCAGGGCGGTTCGCTGCTATCATCATTACTTGGGGGTAACGCCATGAATGCCCTGACCTCGGGCATAGCCAAATACGTCGGCAGCAATGAAGGATCGACGCGATCGCTGCTCGGGCTTTTGGGTCCGGCCGTGCTCGGCGTGCTGGGGCGCGAGCAGCAGGCGAGCAGTGGCAACGGCATGGGTTTGGCGCGGGCGCTGCGCAGTCAGGCGGGCGAGTTCACCGCAGCACTGCCGCCCGGCCTTGCCAATATGCTCAATGCGGGTGGATTCCAGAATATCGCGAGCGTTTCCGACACCACCTCAAGTTCTACGACGAGCGGCAGGGAGCGGCCCATGAACGCGCCGCCCCCTCATGTGACGCAGCCGCGGGCGGCGACGACGACCACGACGACGCGCGGGAGCGACTACGCCTGGGCTTATTGGGCCATCCCGCTCGTCGCACTGGCCGCGCTCGGCGCCTATCTGTTGGGTGGCGATCGCACCGGTCGGGAGGTCGCGACGGCGCCCACGAAGGATATGGCCCGGCCTGCACCGACCACCGGTACCGCGCCGTCGCCTGCCAATCCGAAGGCGACGCTGAGCCCAGGCCAGGTCCAGACGGCCATGACGCTTACCTCGTTGCTGCGTCAGCCGCTGAACAGCAGCACCGGCGAACAGCTTGGATCGATCCAGGATGTTCTCATTTCGTCTGATGGCCGTATTGCCGCGCTGGTCGTCGGTACGGAGCGTGCGCTGGGTATTGGCGAGAAACGGGTGCTCGTGCCGTTCACGGGCGTCAATGTAGTGCGCCGAAACGGCGCGCCGCATGCCCTGGTATTCAGCGGAACCAAGGAGCAGCTCAGCAGCGCGCCGAGCTTTGAGCCCGCAGATGGCGCAACGCGCCCGGCGGCTCCTGCCGAGCCTACGCCTCCCAAGCAGTAGGCCCAGTCAGTTCTATTGCGGCGAATCGTATCGCGCACGTGCTGCGGCGCAACTCATGAACTGGGTTGCGTCGCGGATTTGTTTTGCGCAAATTTCTCCAGCGTTCAGCGAGGAGATCCAGAATGAAGCTGCCGGCGATGCCGTTCACCACCGTGGATTGGAAAAGCGTTCCTGTGACCGAGCACAAGGGCGATACGGGTATGGCGCTGTGGCGGACCATGCAGGTGGGCGACCTGCGCGTCCGCTGCGTGGAATACACGCCGGGTTATCTTGCCGATCACTGGTGCGATCGTGGCCACGTCTTGTTTGTGCTTGAAGGCGAATTGGACACCGAGCTGCGCGACGGGCGCACGTTCAAGCTGACGCCCGGCATGAGCTATCAGGTCTCGGATTTCGGCGATCCGGCGCATCGTTCATCGACGAAGACGGGCGCAAAGCTGTTTATCGTCGACTGACGAAGAGTTTGAACCGCTAAAGTCGCGGAGCTATTTCACTTCCGGGCGAGGGTCAGCAACCGTAGCCCTGTAAATTCGGATGAGCAAGAATGCGCCGGGTATGTAAGGCGCATGGAATGGAATTCCGTTCTTTTGTTCTCCTGCTAGGGTGTGAGAAATATTATTCTGCTACAGTGTGCGTGCGACGGAGCGGCCAAGCCCTCGGCGCCGAGACCTGTAGCAATTCGAAAGTGCAGGGCTGAGGAAAATCACTGCCATCTTACGTGA
>JAEZBZ010000350.1 GCA_023412745.1 Pseudomonadota bacterium
ATGCTGATACGCGGCGTGCAAGGCCGGTGGCATCGTCAATGTCGACAGCCAGCCCAGAGACGGTTGCAGGGCCCACTGCGGGCTCGAAACGCTCCCTCGGAATGCGGGTCAGGAATCGATTGATCGGTTCGGCCATGTCCATGCCGAGAACCGAGTTGTAATCGCCACACATGCCGACATCCGACATGTAGGCTGTACCACCCGACAAAATATGCTCGTCCGCTGTCGGTGAGTGTGTATGTGTGCCCAAAACGCAACTCACCCGGCTATCGAGAAAATGGCCCAGCGCCTGCTTCTCTGATGTCGCCTCGGCGTGGAAATCGACGATGATGGCGTCGGCTGCCCCGCGTTTCAGGCCGCAGGCCGTCACTTCTCGATCGATGGCGCGGAATGGGCAGTCATATTCGCCCATGAAAACCCTGCCGATCGCATTCATTATCAGCACGTCGGCACCATTGGCGGCCTTGAACAGGCCGACGCCCTTGCCCGGAGTTCCGGGCGGCATGTTGAGTGGTCGCAAGAGACGCGGCTGACGTTCGATGAACACCAGCGCATCCTTCTGATCGAACGCGTGATTGCCGAGCGTTACAACGTCCGCGCCGGCCTCCAGCAGATCTTCCAGGATCTGTTCCGTAATGCCAAAGCCGCCGGCGGAGTTTTCGCCGTTAACCGCGACGAAGTCGAGTTTGTAACGGCGTCGAAGCATAGGCAGAGCGTCAAGCACAGCCTTGCGCCCTGCACGGCCGACCACATCACCGAGGAACAGAAATCTCATCAGACCGGAACACACTTGCGGGGGCCCGACGGGGTCAGCACCCAGTCAAGGCGTTCATCATAATCGAGGTGCGGAACAGCCGGCACCTCCTGCTCGTCATAAGCCAGTCCGATCGCGATGATCGGCCTATGTGCACGGGCCGCGGCCAGCGTGCGATCGAAGAAGCCACCGCCGTATCCGAGCCGATAGCCGCGCGCATCGAACGCCAGCAGCGCCACCAACACGACATCTGGCTGCGCGACTGGCGCGGTCGGCAGCGGCTCGCGGATGCCCCACATCTTCTCCGCCATCTCGTCGCCGGGCTGCCAGGCGTGGAATCCCAATGGCTTGGCCTTGCCCTTCATCGCCGGCAGCGCCAGCGCGAACCCCTGCTCGCGCATGCGCAGCATCAGCGGCAATGGATCGATCTCCTCGCCGATGGCGGCGAAGCCGGACAGCACCTTGCCCGGAAACGGCGCCGCGAAATCCAGTCCGCGCGCGGCAATGGCTTCGACAGCGCGCGTTCCATGCGCGCGGAACGCATTCGAGCGCACTTGCTTTGCGGAGTCACGAAGGGTCTTCTTGGCGGCAACGATGTCGTCGGTGTGCATCCGGGATGCCTCGGGGCAGGACGCTTCCAGCGAAGCGCAGCGTTAGGGCTGGAACGAAAAATCAAAATGCCGCGAAGGCCGTCGGAACGGTTGATCCCGCCAGGTCCCTACAAAAGTAGGTGGGCGCCGTGTGTCCGAGACCACGGTCGAGGACAGGGACAGCTCCCATGGCAGACTTATAGGCCCAGGGGAAAATGTGTTCCTAACGAGCCCCGCAGCACTTTGGATTCTAAGGCGTGGGGCCAAAAAATCCAGAGCCAACTTGCTCAATGAACGGGCAGGCCGTGAGTGTCGCAGGCCGGACAGGCGCTTTACGGCCGCGGCATGGCCCGACTTTAAGCCGAACGAGCCGCCTCGCGAGCCGAGCCGCTCGCCGACAGATCGCGCGGCGGCACGGCATCTGCTTCGCCATGGCGTTCGCGCAGCTCGAATAGTTCATCGGCGACCAGAAGAGCAGCCATCAGCATCAGCCGGTCGTTGCCAACCTGACCGAACTCATCAACCAGCCGATCCACCTTGGATTTCACATGCTGAGCGAGCGCCAGCAAACGCTGCTCCTCGCCATCGCCGCATCGCAGGCGATAGGTCCGCGCGTTGAGCGTAACCGTGACTTGCCCCATCTTCCCCCGATCGGCACCCGGATGACGAGCGCCGCCGCATGCGGCTTAGCCTTACCTCTCAAGCACGTTATGGATTGAATCGATCACCCAATCAATTCTGTTGAGAACTTCGAGCCGCTGCGTCTCGAGCGCCGCGATCCTGGCTTCGGCGGCCGCCAGCTTCGCGCGCAGCTCAAGACGCTCGCGTTCCAGCTCCTTGATCGTGCTGGGCGTCTTGGCGGACTTCAGCGCAACCGTTTTTGCCTTTGAAGCGCCGGCCTTGGACGATTTGGCTGATGCGGCGACGGCCGCTGTGACTTTCGCCTTTGTTGCGGCTCGATTCTTCGCTGGTGCCGCGCTTCCGGAAGCCGCGCGCCGAGCCTGCCCCACGCTGCGTGCTGTTGCAGCGCGCCCTGTTTTTTGCCTATCCCGCTGCGTCATTTCCCGCGTCTTCCTGAAGTGCGATGCAAGCCCCCTCAGGCCTTGAGCATCGCAGGTCATAAACCTTAAAATCAGTCGACCGAGTGCGTCAACTCAGCCGGCAGCGCATGAACCATTGTTACGTGTGAGTGCAGCAACATGGCCGCACGTGCATTGACACGTGAGCGGCGCGGGAACATCTAATCCGCAGATTCATCGCGGCTGCACGGGGACTTTCGCCTGTTTCAGCAGCCGCCGGGAAACGCTGACCGGGAGACAAATCATGGCTGTCAAGATTGCGATATCAGGCTTTGGGCGGATCGGCCGCAACGTGCTGCGCGCCATTGCCGAGTCCAAGCGGACGGATGTCGAAGTGGTCGCGATCAACGATCTCGGCACGGCCAAGGATAACGCACATCTCTTTAAGTATGACAGCGTACACGGAACGTTCCCGGGCAATGTGACTGTCGATGGCGACCAGATGGACGTCGGCCTCGGCAAGCCGATCAAGGTGCTCGCCGTCAAGGATCCGGCTCAGCTTCCCTGGAAGTCGCTCGGCATCGACATCGTCATGGAATGCACCGGCATCTTCACCGACAAGGACAAGGCCAAGCTGCACCTCGATGCAGGCGCCAAGCGGGTGCTCGTCTCCGCGCCGTCCAAGGGCGCCGACCTGACCGTCGTCTATGGCGTCAACCACGACAAGCTGACCTCCGACCATCTGGTCGTCTCGAACGCCTCGTGCACCACCAACTGCCTCGCCCCGGTCGCCAAGGTTCTGAATGAGCTGTGCGGCATCAAGGCGGGCTTCATGACCACCGTGCACGCCTACACCAACGACCAGCGTATTCTCGACCAGGCGCACAAGGACATGCGCCGCGCCCGCGCCGCCGCGCTGTCGATGATCCCCACCTCGACGGGTGCCGCCGCTGCCGTTGGCCTTGTGCTTCCGGAACTGAAGGGCAAGCTCGACGGCACCTCAATCCGCGTACCGACGCCGAACGTGTCAGCCGTCGACCTGAAGTTCATCCCCGGCCGCGAGACCTCGGTCGAAGAGATCAACAAGGCGATGCAGCACGCCGCCGCCAACTCGCTGAAGGGCGTTCTGGCTGTGGTCAGCGAGGAGCTGGTGTCGATCGACTTCAACCATGCGCCCGCCTCCTCCAACTTCGACCTGACCCAGACCCAGATCGTGGATGGCAAGCTGGTCCGCATCCTGACTTGGTACGACAACGAGTGGGGCTTCTCGAACCGCATGAGCGACACCGCCGTCGCCATGGCGAAGCTGATTTGACGTTACCCTGACGTAACCTGGTGGCTAGCGCCCTCCGCGCTGGCCACCAGCTTTCAGCAAGCAAAGTCGTAGATCTTCCGACGATTGCCCTGTCCCGGCCAGAATTACGTGGATACTCCATCCAACAGCTTGCCGGCTGGCATCTTCACCAACATTTCGACTTTCTTGCCGGTCCCACATCTATTTATCCTGCCGTTCAGCATGTTCCCTGCCCCGCTGGCCCGTTTCTTGAAAACGCACTACATGACAGCCAGCGACACGCCGCACGGCATAAACCCACGCACGCAAAACACGCTCTAAAAGGAGACGCGACCCCATGAGTGAGAGGCTCGAGGACATCGCCCAGGCAATGGTTGCCCCCGGTAAGGGTATCCTGGCGGCCGATGAGAGCTCCGGCACCATCAAGAAGCGTTTTGACTCGATCAACGTCGAGAACACCGAGAACAATCGGCGCGACTATCGCGAAATGCTGTTCCGCACCGAAGACGCCATGCGCGAGCATGTATCGGGCGTCATTCTGTTTGACGAGACGCTACGCCAGAAGGCCAAGGACGGCACAGCACTGGTCGACCTGATCAAGGCCAGCGGCTCGATCGCCGGTATCAAGGTCGACACCGGCGCCAAGGCTCTGTCTGGATCGAAGATCGAGAAGGTCACGGAAGGTCTCGACGGCCTGCGCGAGCGCCTGACCGAATATCACAAGCTCGGCGCCCGTTTCGCCAAGTGGCGTGCGGTCATCACCATCGCCGATGGCGCGCCGAGCTATAACTGCATCAACGCCAACGCCCACGGCCTCGCCCGCTATGCGGCGCTGTGCCAGGAAGCCGGCATCGTGCCGATCGTCGAGCCCGAAGTGCTGATGGACGGCGATCATTGCAGTCACGACATCGACACCTGCCATAAGGTAACGGAGTGGACGCTGAAGGAAGTCTTCCATCAGCTCTATTGCGCCAACGTGAAGCTTGAAGGCATCGTGCTGAAGCCGAACATGATCGTGCCCGGTCAAAAGTCGGCCAAGCAGGCCTCCGCCCAGGAAGTTGCCGAGCGCACCGTTGCCTGCCTCAAGGCCTGCGTGCCGCCGGCCGTACCGGGCATCGCGTTCCTGTCGGGCGGTCAGAGCGATGAACTGGCGACCGAGCACCTGTCGCTGATGAACGCCATGGGCAACCTGCCCTGGAAGCTGACCTTCTCCTACGGCCGTGCGCTGCAAGCGGCAGCACTCAAGGCTTGGGGCGGACGTTCGGAGAATGTCGCGGCCGGTCAGCGGGCTTTCGCTCATCGCGCCCAGATGAACAGCCTTGCGTCACTTGGCACGTGGAAGAAGTCACTCGAGAAGGCGGCCTGATCCGGATTGCCGGATCAAGCCACGTTTCCGCCGGATTCGGTGCCGATAGCACCGCCCGAAAGGTTTTCTCAAGGTGCCGGCGGAAGGTGCATACCCATGTCTGAACAGGACATCAGCGCGCAGCTGTTTCTGGTTGTCGAGGCCGGAGACAGCGCGCGCGACCGCCTTTCCGCCGCGTTGGCCGCCGCGCGGATCGCTTCGGTTCTGATCGTGCCGCCAACGGGGCGCGATCTGTCGCTCGCCGAAGTCCAGCCGCTGATCGCGGCGGCTCAGGCCCATGGCTCTGCGGCTTTGCTGCCCGATGCCGAACTGGCAAGGCTCGCCAAGGCCGACGGCGTCCATCTGCGCCATAGCGACGACATCGCTGCCGATTTCCGTGATGCGCGCGCCAAGGTCGGTGCCGGTGCGATCATCGGTGGTCATGCCGGAAGCTCGCGCCACGATGCCATGATGCTTGGCGAACTCGGTGCCGATTACATCGCTTTCGGCTTGCCGCGCGATGTGGCGAGCGAGGATGCCGCCCGCGGCCAGCGCTTCGAACTCGTTCAGTGGTGGGCGGAAATCTTCGAGGTGCCGTGCATCGCCTTTGATGTCGAGGACAACCGGGGCATCATAGATCTCGCCGAGGCAGGCGTCGATTTCATCGGTATCAGCCTGCCCACCGGCATCAGCCCGGCTGACGCTGCGGAGCGCGTCCGGCAGGTCGCGGACACCCTTTCCGCCGCAGAGGTCGGCTGACGCATAGAGGAGCACAAACGATGACGCGCGCGATCTTCGTCCTGGCTCTGACGATAGCGACCGGCCTGCTGTTCCAGCCGGCGGCCGCGCGGGCGCAGTGGTCCACGCAAACTGAGCCAGGCCAGGATCTCAGCAAGGCGAAACCGAAGCCCGCCGCCAAAACCGATCCGAAGAGCAAGACCAAGCAGATGGCCCGGCCCACGCAGAAGGGGCCGAAAGCGCTGACACCCAATCCGACCGCCGATCCAGTCAGCCGGTTTTCGACCAACCTTCCGGACACCGCCGGGACTAAGCTGAAATCCGTTGCGCCAGCGAGTGGCGAGGATGCGGCTTACTTCGCGTTCGACCAGGGGCAATATCTGACCGCACTCGATTTGGCCGAACGGGCTGCCGCCAAAGGCGACCCGCAGGCGCACACGCTGGTCGGCCGCATCTATGCGGAGGGCCTCGGCGTCGGAAAGGACGAAGTGGTCGCGGCGCGCTGGTACGCACGCGGGGCGGAACTCGGCGACACCGAAGCCGCCTTCGCGCTCGGTCTGCAACTCGCCGAAGGCCGCGGTATCGAGAAGGATCGCGCGGCGGCCGCCAACATGTTCGAGAAGGCGGCGGCAACGGGCCATCCTTACGCCAATTACAATCTCGGGCTGCTGTTCCTCAACGGCGACGGCAAGCCGGAGAATCCGCATCGCGCCGCCATGCACATCACCTACGCAGCCGAGAAGGGCGTCACCGCCGCGCAGTACGATCTGGCCGTGTTGTACCAGACCGGACACGGCGTGAAGCCGAACGCCCTGGAAGCCGCCCGCTGGATGCGCCGCGCCGCCGAGCAGGGCATGGTTGAGGCCGAGTATGACTACGCGCTGCTGCTGCTGCGCGGCTTCGGGCTCAACGCCGAGGTCCCCAAAGCCATCGACTATCTGCGCTCGGCCGCCGACAAGGGCTTTGCTGGCGCCCAGAACCGTCTCGCGCATCTGCTGATCGACGACAGCTCCGGCCGCGCAGTGCAGCCGGTCGAATCCGCCAAATGGCGGCTGCTGGCGCGGGACAGCGGCCTGAAGGACGAAGCCCTGGATGCCCGCATCGGCAAACTGTCCCGCGCCGACCGTCAAGCGGCAGAGAAAGCCGCGCAGGAATGGCGGGACCGCAGTTCAATCGGCATGCTGGCGCAGTAACCGCAAAGTCGACGAAGCAGTGTTGTAGCCGCCGACCGCATCAAGGTTGCGGCTTACTTGACCTTATCTGCCGCTTTTCCTTGTCACGGGTGCCGCAAGCGGGTAGTCCGGGGCCGATCACGCTCGCCCACCATTATAGGGCCGGCGGCGCGTTACGCTGCTTCACCACAGTACCGCTCTTTGCAATCCCCGACCTATCGAGGCGCTCCCCTTATGCCCACGTCTGCCCTGATGAACGTCATGATCGCCGCTGCTCGCAAAGCCGCGCGCAGCCTGTCGCGTGATTTCGGCGAAGTGGCGCAGTTGCAGGTGTCGATCAAGGGACCGGCGAATTTCGTTTCCGCCGCCGATCATCGCGCGGAGGAAATCCTGTATCGCGAGCTGTCCAAGTCCCGCCCCGGCTACGGCTTCGTGATGGAGGAAGGCGGCGTGGTGGAAGGCGATGACAAGTCACATCGCTGGATCATCGATCCGCTCGACGGCACTACCAACTTCCTGCACAGCATCCCGCTGTTTGCCATTTCGATCGGTCTGGAGCGCGAAGGCCAGCTCGTTGCCGGCCTGATCTACAATCCCGTGACCGACGAGATGTTCACCGCTGAGAAGGGCAAAGGCGCGTTCCTCAACGACCGCCGCATCCGTGTCGCAGCCCGTCAGACGCTGGCCGATACCGTCGTTTCCACCGGCATCCCGCATCGCGGACGCAAGGGCCATCCGCGGTTCCTGCGTCAGGCCCAGTCGGTGATGGGACACGTTGCGGGTCTCCGTCGTACCGGCGCGGCCGCACTCGACTTGGCCTGGACCGCGGCCGGTCGCTTTGACGCTTATTGGGAGTACAACATCCAGCCGTGGGACATGGCAGCCGGCATCGTCATCGTGCGCGAGGCCGGCGGTACGGTTCTCGACCTGGAAGGCGGCACGCAGATGATGGAAACCGGCAGCGTTCTGGCCGGCAATGCCGCCATCACCAAGGCGCTGCTTCCGATTCTGAACGCACCCGCGGAGGGGTAAGCAAGTAAATTAGGCCGTTGGTGGGCACGATCTTGCCGGTTTTGCCTGCCAAGGGATTTCGCTAAGGTCGCAGCAGCGTCCTTTCAAGAGGCTCGAGTAATGGCGAGAAAGCGACAATCGGATATTGCGGCGAAGACCATGCCCAGGACTCTGTCTTCGCCGGGCGGTTTCCTGCTCAACATGGTTTTCTTCCTGGTTATCGTTGGTTTCATTGCCGCGATTGCCTTTCCGACCTTGATGACGGCGTTTCTCAACAATCCGTTTCTTAACGGGTTGATCCTTTTCGTCCTTTTCATAGGCATCCTGTATTCCGCGCGCCAAGTGATCCGGCTTTATCCGGAGATCCGCTGGGTCAACGCGTTCCGGATCGCCGACCCCGGCCTTGCCAGCTCCCACCGTCCGGTACTGCTGGCGCCAATGGCCACCATGCTGCGCGATCGCACCGGCACACTGTCGCTATCGACAACTTCGATGCGCTCGATCATGGATTCTATCGGCTCGCGGCTCGACGAAGCCCGCGATACCGGCCGCTATATGATCGGTCTGCTGGTGTTCCTCGGGCTGCTCGGAACGTTCTGGGGCCTGCTGGACACGATCACGACCGTCGGCCAGACGATCAGCGCGCTCGACACCAAGGCGTCCGAAAGCTCGATGATGTTCGAGGAACTGAAGTCCGGCCTCGCCGCACCGCTGCGCGGCATGGGGACGGCGTTCTCCTCCTCGCTGCTTGGCCTTGCCGGATCGCTGGTTCTTGGCTTCCTGGAATTGCAGGCCAGTCACGCACAGAACCGCTTCTACAACGAGCTTGAGGATTGGCTGTCCGGGATCACCGAGTTGACACCCGGCACCGCCGGCGCCGACCAGATGAGCCGGCAGCTCTATTCAGCGGTATTCGAGATGCAGCGCTCGATCACCGAATTGACCGACCGTCTGCAGACGAACCTGCCCGTGACTGAACAAGGTGGAACCGACGCAGTGAAGGATCTCGCCAACGGCGTCAACGAACTGGTCAACCAGATGCGCGCTGAGCAGACAGTTGTTCGCCAATGGGTCGACGAGCAGTCCCAACAGCAAAGCCAAGTCTCCGGCATGCTGCGGGACTTGGCGAACAATATTCAGCGACGCGGAGCTTGACGTATGTCGCGGGGGCGCGGTGGCCGGCGCGGGAGTGAGCGTGGCGAATACTGGCCGGGCTACGTCGACGTGCTGTCGACGCTGCTGCTGGTCGTCACGTTCCTGCTGTCGATCTTTATGCTCTCGCAGTACTTCGTCAGCCAGGAATCTAGCGGCAAGGACATCGTCCTGCGCCGCCTGAACCAGCAGATCGCGGAACTCACGAACCTGTTGTCGCTGGAAAAAGGACAATCACGCACGGCGCAGGACGATCTTGCCACATTGCAGGCGACGCTGGCGTCCCTGCGCGAGGAAAACACCCGCCTGATGAGCGCGCAGTCCGGCAGCGACGATGCGCTGAAGGGCAGCCAAGCCCGCGTCACTGCCCTGTCCTCCGAGCTCGATGAGCAGAAGAAGCTCTCGGACGAGGCCGCCGCCAAGGTTGATCTGCTGAACCAGCAGTTGCTCGCCCTGCGTCGCCAAATCGCCGCCCTCAACTCGGCGCTGGAAGCCTCCGAACGCAAGGATCAGGAAGCCCAAGACCGCATCAAGGATCTCGGCCAGCGCCTCAACACCGCTCTGGCGCGACAGGTGCAGGAATTGCAGCGCTACCGGTCCGATTTCTTCGGCCGGCTGCGTGAGCTGCTGAAGGACCGCAAGGACATCCGCGTTGTCGGCGACCGTTTCGTGTTTCAGTCGGAAGTGCTGTTCCCCTCAGGCCAGGCGCAGATGACGCCGGAAGGCCTGGCCGCGCTGGATCAGCTCGCCACCGCCATCGTGGAGCTGGAACGCTCGATCCCCCGCGAAATCGACTGGGCATTGCAGGTCGATGGCCATACCGACATCCGGCCGATCAGCAGTTCGCAATTCCCATCGAACTGGGAACTCTCGACC
>JAEZBZ010000113.1 GCA_023412745.1 Pseudomonadota bacterium
GCAGGTTGCTTCTGATCGAGTCGGCGAACGCCCATGAGAGATCGGAACCAACAATGTCCGGCGGATTGGTGCTGCCGCGGTCACAGGGCAGCACTGCCGATGCCTAAAGCATCAGGCGCTCCCCAGCGATGCGACCTGCCCCACCCGCAATCGACGCACTTATGCAGCAGCGAAGTCGCCGCCGCAAGCCAACTTAGAACGCTTTGACGATATGCTGCACCTTATTGACGCTTCAACCGGACACAAGCGCCACATCAAAGCCTTCAAACACCGCTATGATGGCCTGCGAGCCGCCACGCTGCCCACCCCACGACGGCGCAAAACGTGCCCGACGCGGCGTGGAAAACCACTGACCACCAGCGCCCGCTCGACGTTGCCGCGATCAGCGAATCACCGAAACACACCAGCGTCGCCAGCGCGAGCCACAACGCCACGGCGCGCCAGTCGCGCAGAACGGCAAAAGCGACCAGCAGCAGCCCCAGCCAGAGATCGCGCAGTCCAATCGCGGCGTGTGGCGCAAATCCCGGTGATTGCTTGTCGATCCCGAAGAAAAAAGCCGCCGGAGCGGGCGAAACCAGAAACCGAAAACCGATTAGCGTGAGCACCGCGCCCGTCGCGATCGCCAGCCAGTATACGACCGCTGCGACCTGCTCCTTCTCGCGCCGTGCCACGTTGGACCTCCCTAAACGCGATCAGTAAGCCCTCAAGCTAACGGTCGATCTCTCCGAACACGATGTCCAACGAACCCAGGATCGCCGACACGTCGGCCAGCATGTAACCCTTGTTCATGAAATCCATAGCCTGCAGATGCGGGAAGCCCGGCGCGCGGATCTTGCAGCGGTAGGGCTTGTTCGAGCCGTCAGCCACCAGATACACGCCGAATTCGCCTTTCGGCGCCTCGACGCAGGCATAAACCTCGCCCTCGGGCACGTGAACGCCCTCGGTGTAAAGCTTGAAGTGATGGATCAGCGCTTCCATCGAGCGCTTCATCTCGCCCCGCTTCGGCGGCACCACTTTGAGGTCCTTGGCGACATGCGGCCCCTGGCCATCTGGCACCATCAGCTTCTCGCAGCACTGCTTCATGATGCGCACGGACTGGCGCATCTCTTCCATGCGAATCAGCGCGCGGTCGTAGTTGTCACCGTTCTTGCCGACCGGGATGTCAAAATCCATCTCGGCATAACACTCGTAGGGCTCGGATTTTCGCAGATCCCAAACGGCGCCGGAGCCACGCAGCATGACGCCGGTGAACCCCCATTCCATGCACTCATCCAGCGACACGACGCCGATATCGACGTTGCGCTGCTTGAAGATGCGATTCTCCATGACGAGGTTGTGGATGTCGTCGAGAACCTTGGGATGCGTCTCGCAGAACGCTGCGATGTCGGCGATCAGCTCCGGCGGCAGATCCTGGTGCACGCCGCCGAAACGGAAATACTTGGCGTGCATACGGCTGCCCGAGGCGCGCTCGTAGAAGACCATCAGCTTTTCGCGCTCTTCAAAGCCCCACAGCGGAGGGGTCAGCGCGCCGACATCCATCGCCTGCGTGGTGACGTTCAGCAGATGCGACAGCAGGCGGCCAATTTCCGAGTACAGCACGCGGATCAACTGCGCGCGGCGTGGCACCTCGATGCCCAGCAGACGCTCTACCGCGAGGCAGAACGCGTGTTCCTGGTTCATCGGCGCAACGTAATCCAGGCGGTCGAAGTAGCCGATGTCCTGCAGATACGTACGGCTTTCGAGCAGCTTCTCGGTGCCGCGATGCAGCAGGCCGATATGCGGATCGACCCGCTCCACGATCTCGCCATCCAGCTCCAGCACGAGACGCAATACGCCGTGCGCCGCCGGATGCTGCGGTCCGAAGTTAATGGTGAAAGGTCTGATATCGGTTTCTGGCATCACTCGTCTCGTCTGGCAGCGCGACCCGCCGCAACAGGTTCAGCGTCCGCTCAACTCGCCTTCTCGTCTCCGGGCAGAACCCTGCCGGCCTGCTCCCACGGGCTTTCGAAATCGAAGCGACGGAATTCCTGGGTCAGCTTCACTGGCTCGTAGACCACGCGCTTCTGCCCGTCGTCGTAGCGCACCTCGACGTAGCCGGTCAGAGGGAAGTCCTTGCGCAGCGGGAAGCCATTGAAGCCATAGTCGGTCAGCAGCCGGCGCAGGTCGGGATGGCCCGAGAACAGGATGCCGTACATGTCGTAGGCCTCCCGCTCATACCAGTTGGCGGCCGGAAACACGTCGACGGCGCTGGCGACAGGCGTGTCCTCGTCGGTCTCGATCTTGATGCGGATGCGCTGGCTGAGGCGCGGCGACAGCAGGTGATAGACGACATCGAACCGCTTCTCGCGCGCCGGCCAATCGACGCCGCAAATGTCGAGCAGGATCTCAAACCGGCAACGACCGTCGTCACGCATCAGCTTCAGCACCGACACGATCTCGGCCGGAGCTACGTGGATCGTCAGCTCGCCGAGCCGCAAGTGCCAGCGGAGCAACCTGGCTGCAAGCTTCGCCTCGAGATACTCGCCAAGCTCACGCAGCGATTCGTTCTCAGCGGCCATTCTGCTTCATTCTCCCCTTGCGACCCGCCAGCAGCCCTCAGCGCTCAATGGTGCCCGTGCGCCGGATCTTCTTCTGCAGCAGCATCACACCGTACAGCAAAGCCTCGGCGGTCGGCGGGCAGCCCGGCACGTACACGTCGACCGGCACGATGCGATCGCAGCCGCGCACCACGGCGTAGGAATAGTGGTAGTAGCCACCGCCGTTGGCGCAGCTCCCCATGGAAATGACATAGCGCGGCTCCGGCATCTGATCGTAGACCTTGCGCAGCGCCGGGGCCATCTTGTTGGTCAGCGTACCCGCCACGATCATCACGTCGGACTGACGCGGGGATGCACGCGGCGCGAAGCCGAAGCGCTCGACGTCCCAGCGTGGCATCGACACCTGCATCATCTCGACTGCACAGCAGGCGAGACCGAACGTCATCCACATCAGCGAGCCGGTGCGCGCCCAGTTGATGAGATCATCGGTGGCGGTGACGATGAAGCCTTTGTCGGCCAACTCATTCGAGATGGTCTCGAAATAAGGATCGTTCGGCTTGGCGACAGCGGAGCCTGCGCCGGCTCCCTCGCGCACTTTGTCGAACACCGGGTTGCCGGGGAGGATCAATCCCATTCCAGGGCTCCCTTTTTCCATTCGTATATGAAGCCCACCGTCAGCACGCCCAGAAACGCGACCATCGACCAGAAGCCGAATGCGCCGAGATCACCGAAGGCCACGGCCCACGGGAACAGGAAGGCGACTTCCAGGTCGAAGATGATGAAGAGAATGGAGACCAGGTAGAAGCGCACGTCGAACTTCATGCGGGCATCGTCGAACGCATTGAAACCGCATTCGTAAGCCGACACCTTCTCCGGATCCGGATTGCGAACCGCGACCAGAAACGGCGCAACCATCAAGGCCGCACCAATGAAAAGCGCGACTCCGAGGAACACCGCGAGCGGCAGGTAGTCCAGCAATAGCGGGCTCATGGTGTAGTCTGTCCTGGTTAGAACCGTTCTGGCGAACCGCCCGAAGCACGCTCGTAACGCAGCCGCGACGAACGCGCAACCATATCGCACTTGAAATGGCGGTTGCTCACGACAGTTGCGATGCGGGCCGATAGCCGCAGCCCTCGCGCCGCCTCCTCGCGGCAACCATGTCGGCAGCTTTCAGGTCGCTTCCCGCCCGAGGCTGGAACCCGCCGCATGCTGTCGCGTTCGCCGGACCATCAATCTCTGAATTACCTGCTCTGTCAGCAGGTTCTTAAGACGCACCCGACAGCAGCGATCCGCATCGGCCGCCGACAAGGAGCCTACAATGAGTTCGATGACCCTGCCTCCGTCACGGGCGCGCTCACTGGCCCGCGCACGCACAGGACGATCGCTGCATCGCGCGGCGGTCACGCGATTACCAACGGAAGTGATGCTGGTGCGGCACGCCAGCCACAACATGCTGGGCAAGATGCTGCTCGGCCGTCTTGCCGGTGTCAGCCTCAACGATCCGGGTGTCGCCGAAGCGCAGCAACTGGCGGAACGGCTGGTCGGCCGCGGCATCTCGCGCGTGCAGTCGAGCCCGCGCCAGCAGAGCCTGGAAACCGCGCAGATCATCGCCGATACCGCACATGTGCCGCTGGATATCAGCTTCGGATTGGACGGGATGGATTTCGGCGCTTGGACCGGGCTAAGCCATAGGGCCCTGTCGCGCAATCCGGCCTGGCGGCGCTGGAACATCCTGCGCAGCCTGTGCAGTCCGCCGGATGGAGAAAGCCTCGCCGACGTGCGCGCTCGCATCCTGCGCCATCTCGGCCGCGTGCACGCCGCCCACCCCGGACGCCGGGTCGTGCTGGTCAGCCATGGCGAGGTGCTGCAAACCGTGATCATGCATTGCCGCGGTCTGTCGATGGACGATTTCGACTCGGTCGAGATCGCGCCGGCCTCGGTGGTGATGCTGAGCGTGACGCGGCACGGCGCAGAGCTGATGGCTGCCGAGCACCATCACTGATCGACGGGACAGGCCGCCATGCCGCGTCGCCATTCCACGCCTGACGATGCGCGTGCCCGCCTCGCAGCTTTGCTCGCCGAAAGCGAGGCACCCGTTGCCGCCGCTGACGTCGGCATCGTCGTCGCTCACCCTGACGACGAAACCATCGGCTGCGGCGCTATGCTGGCCCGCTGGCAGGGCGCCAGTCTGATCATGGTGACCGATGGCGCACCAACAAATCTGGAGGATGTCCACGCGCTCGGCTTCCCGACAGCAGCCGCGTACGCCTCCGCACGCCGCCGCGAGCTGAACGCGGCGCTGGCGATCGCGGGCGTGTCGGCGGAAAATCAGCTCCATCTTGATATTCCCGATCAACAGGTGGTGCGCCGACTGGCCGAGGTCACCCGCCTGCTCATTGCACTCGTGGAGTCGCGCGGCCTGAAGATGCTCTTCACCCATGCCTTTGAAGGCGGACATCCCGATCACGACGCCACCGCCTTCGCGGTTCATGCCGCTGCGCATCTCCTGCGCGCTGCGGGCCGCAGCATCGCAATCGTCGAGATGCCGTTCTATCGCGACGGGGGAAACAGCGAGATGCTGCGCCAGAGCTTCATGCCGCTGCCGGAAACACCGGAGACGGCAATTCGGCTGTCTCCGGCGGCGATCGCGCTGAAGCGCAGCATGATGGCGGCGCACCGGTCTCAGCAGCAAATCCTGGCGCCATTCGCGATCGACGTTGAGCGCTTCCGGCTGGCCCCCGCGCATGACTTCACCCGCCTGCCGAACCAGGGACGGCTGTTGTACGAGCAGTTCAACTGGGGATTGTCGGGCGCCGAATGGCCGTTGCTGGCGCGCGCCGCCCTCGCCGATCTCGGCCTCGCAAACGCAGCATCCTAGCCATCCTCATTTGCGAATATCATTCGCGTTAAGATTGAAATTCTCAATCCCTGGCATGCGCTTGCTGGTTGAGTTAATATAAAAACTCAACCGAAAGCTGGAACAAAGCCGATGGTAACGGGTTTCGTTCGTATCCGATGTATCTGCGTAGAGACCGCCGCGTGAAACAACTCCGACGACGACCAAGCTTGGCGACATCTCCGATCGATGCGCCGGCCGGACCTTCAAACCGCACGACGGCTCCTCGTCCTCTTAGCGCCCGCACCGAAACCCATCGCAACGAAATCCTGGACCGGAAATCTCCGCCCTCCGCGTTCGCCGGTTTCCCTGCCGCGCCGCTTCATTCGTACTCGTCAGCAAGCTTGACCGAACTCGCCGTGTAGACGGCCGATTGGAGGCCGCATGCTACCCGAACTCACCCAACTGAACAGCCTGCGCACCTTCATGACCACGGACACCACCCGAGATCTGTGGCACTACGCGCTCGATCTCGCGCAGGGACTGCGCGCCTACGACACCGACACGACCTTATGCGTGATCGGCGCCCGGCCCGATGCCGAACAGGAGCGCAGCGCGCGTCGCATCCGCGGACTGAAGCTCATCTTCCTGGATCTGCCGGCCAGCTACGCGTCCTCGCCGCACGGTGTGCAGGCCGCATCGACTGCTGTCGCCGCAATCGCCCGCCAGGAAGGCGCGCGCGTCATCCATCTCAATAATCCTGAACTTGCGGCCAATGCCGACTATCCGGCCCCGGTCGTCAGTGCCTGTCATTCCTGCGTCGCGACGCGGTGGCAGGCCGTGCGCCCAGAGCCACTGGAGCGTGAACTGAGGTGGCACAAGGAGTTCATGGCGCTCGGCCTGATGCGATCCGATGCCGTGATCGCGCCGACGGCCAGCTTCGCGCGCTGCATGTCTGAGATGTATCATTTGCCTTCCCTGCCATCCGTCGTGCACAAGGGCCGTCGCCCGAGCATGCGCGAGTGCCTGAGCGAAGGCACGACCACCCCAGCGGACGTGTTCGCCATCACGGCCTGCCAGCTGTGGGATGACGGATATAACCTGCGCATTCTCGACGCCGCCGCCGGGAAACTCGACTTCCCGCTGTTTGCGATCGGTCCCTGCGATAGCCCTGAAACCGGCGCGGTCAGCTTCTCGCATATCAAATGGCTCGGCCATCTGCGCGAGGGCCAGCTCGCAGAATGGCTCGCCGCAAAGCCGATCTTTGTCTCGACCGCGATCTACGAACCGTTCGGCCTTCAGGTGCTGGAAGCGGCCGAGGCGGGCTGCACGCTGGTGCTGTCGGATATCCCGACGCATCGCGAGCTATGGGAGGGCGCCGCGCTGTTTGCCCCGCCGCATGACGCCGACGCCTTCGCAACTGCGATCCGGCAGATCGCTGAGGACAGCCGTCTCAGGACGCTGCTGGCCTCCGCCGCCCGCCGCCGCGCCCGCCGCTACACGGCCGAAGTGATGGCGGCCAAGGTCCGCGCGATCTATGGCGGCCTTCTCAGGACCAAAGTCCACCGCGGCATGCGTACCGAGGCGACCGCCTGAGATTCGACGTGCGCTGCCAACCAAACCAATATCCTACAACCGCCGATGTGATTGGCTGTCCGTCGGTTCTCGGATAAACGAGGGGTCGGAAGGGATTGCGCCAGCCGCATATCCCGGCAAACCTCGGAGCGACAACGGAATGGCCAAGGATAAAGACAAAGAAAAGGACAAGGGCAAGAACCGCAAATCCAACAAGATGCGGGTTGCCGTCATTCCTGGCGATGGCATTGGCAACGAGGTGGTGCCGGAGGGCCTGCGCGTCCTCGAAGCCGCGGCCAGCCGTTTCGACCTCGATTTTGAATTCGAGCATTTCGACTGGAGCTGCGAGCGCTTCAAGAAGAAGGGCTCGATGATGCCCGCCGACGGATTGGATCGGCTGCGCAATTCCGACGCCATCTTCCTCGGCGCCGTCGGCTATCCGGGCGTCCCCGACCACGTCTCGCTGTGGGGCCTGCTGATTCCGATCCGCCGCGGCTTCCATCAGTACATCAACCTGCGCCCCGTGCGCCTGTTCGAGGGTCTGCCCTCGCCGCTGGCCGGCCGCGAAGTCGGCGACATCGACTACTGGATCGTGCGCGAGAACAACGAAGGCGAATACTCGTCTATCGGCGGCCGCATGTACGAAGGCACCGAGCTCGAAGCCGCCATTCAGCAGTCCGTTTTCACCAGGAAGGGCTGCGAGCGCGCCATGCGCTACGCCTTCAATCTGGCCATGACCCGCAAGCGCCGCGAAGTCACCTCCGCCACCAAGTCCAACGGCATCTCGATCTCGATGCCCTATTGGGACGAGCGCTTTGCCGAAGTGAGCAAAGAATACCCCAAGGTCAAGACCAATCAGTTCCACATCGACATCCTGACCGCGCATCTGGTGCGCAACCCGCAGTGGTTCGATGTAATCGTCGGCTCCAACCTGTTCGGCGACATCCTGTCGGATCTCGGCCCGGCGACGACCGGCACCATCGCCATCGCACCCGGCGGCAACATCAATCCGGAGCGCGAGTATCCCTCCATGTTCGAGCCGGTGCACGGTTCTGCCCCGGACATCGCGGGCAAGAATATCGCCAACCCGATCGGCCAGATCTGGTCCGGCGCCATGATGCTGGAGCATCTCGGGCACACGGAAGCTGCGGATGCTATCGTAGGCGCAATCGAGGATGTGATTCGTGCCCGAGAGGCCCTGACGGCTGACATGGGCGGAAAGTCCTCGACCAAGGAACTTGGCAAAGCCATCGCTGCGATCGTGAGGGGCTGAGCCGAGGGCTCTCGACCCGACACGAAGTCTGTGGATCAGCGGCCGGGTTTCTGCCGGTATTGCGTTATAGCCAAGATGCGGCTGCCGTATGGTCAGCCGCGCAAGACGCGTGACGTATCGGAGCCCACATGCTGAGAGCGACAGCGCTTCGACCCATCCTGCTGACCGCAGCCCTGACACTGGCCGCGGCCACGCCGGTGCATGCGGCGGGTGAAGCCGCAGCGGTAAAGGCGCAGGAAGCTGCGTCTGCCCTGCTACGCGGCAACGTCGAGCAGGCGGTTGCCGCCTACACCGAAGCTCTCACCGATACCACGCTGCCGAACGATCGCCGTGCCGCCATTCTGAATGACCGAGGCGTCGCCTACAGCCGGTTCGGCCAATCGAAGCAGGCGCTGGACGACTATAACCGCGCCGTCGCGCTGTTTCCCGAGTACGCGCCGATCTACAATAACCGCGGTAACATCCTGCTGGCACTCGGGCTGCCGCAGGAAGCGATCAAGGACTTCGACCGCGCCATCGCCTTGGCACCGGGCTACGCCGCCGCCTACAACAATCGCGGTGGCGCTTACTTGCGGCTCAACCAATCGCAGCCGGCGCTGCGCGACTACACCCGCGCCATCACCCTGATGCCACAGAACGCGGCGCCTCTCAGCGGCCGCGGTCGCGCGCTGCTTGATCAGGATCGCCCCTATGCCGCGATCCGCGACTTCGCGCGCGCCATCGCCGCCGATGCCCGGTCAGGCACGGCTTATCAGGCGCGAGCTGCCGCCTTGCTCGACATCGACCGCTTCGATGAAGCGATCGAGGATCTCAGCCGCGCGATCGCCTTTGAACCCAATAGCCTCGATCTGCATGTCCAGCGCGGTCACGCCTATTTGCAAGCGAACAACGCAGCCTCCGCTCTGCGGGACTTCATGCGAGCGGTCGAGATCGATGGCAATTCAGCCAGGGCGCTCGCCGGCCGCGGCTACGCGCACGCGCACGTCGAGGCCTATGAAGAGGCCGAAGCGGATCTCGCGAAGGCGCTGGAAATCGATCCACGGTCGATCGACGCCTTCATCTACCGCGCATGGCTGTACAAACAGACAGGGCAGCCCGAGCTGGGCCTGAAGGAAGTCGACAAAGCGCTACGCATCGATAGCAAGCGCGCCGACGTGCATTGGGTCAGGGGCGAGGTCGAACTGGCGCTCGGGCGCAACGATGAGGCCATTGCAAGCTTCAAGGCTGCGTTGGCTTTGAAGCCGTCTCATCGTCTGTCTCGCGCGTCGTTGCAGGCACTCGGCGTCGAATCCGACGGCAGGAGCGAGGTCGCAGGCGCCGGCATTCCGAGCTGGCGCGTCATGCGTCAGGCCGGCCGCTACAGCGCCCAGCTCGATGGTCATCCTAGGCTGCACGTGCCGCTTGAGATGGCAGGCCAGGGTGAACCGCGCCTGCTATCGTGGGAATTGAAGGACGCGCCGCTGAAAGGCATCGGGCTACTGCGGTATTACGCAGGCCAGTCGACCATGAACGGGACACAGGAAGAGGTTGAGCAGATCGCCATCATCGACCTCGCCTCCAGCCAGGTCGTCAGCATGCAAATGGAGCGGCAGGGCGACAAGCAGTCAACCTGGACCTGGAACGAAGGCAAGGTCACCATTGCCAGCGTCGACGGCATTACGGAGGAACTGGAACTGAGAGCCGTCCGCCCGCAGGTCGCACAGCAGCGCCGACCGACTGAGCAACGCGGCCCCTCCGATCCGTTCTGGGCACCCTGGAACCAGGGCTGGGGTTCGCCCGGCTATGCCCAGCGCAGCGGCGGCTCAGGTGGGCAACAGCGCCGGCAGCAGAAGCCCAAAACTCTGTTCGACATGCTGTTCGGTAACTGATGGCCTGACGCCGCCGACGACGTCGTCAGTCGAGAAGTCTGGCCAGCGCATCGCGCATCTGATCGGCCATTTTGGCCGGCCGCATCGTATGCCGGTCGACGAACACGTGCACGAAGTGCCCATCCGCCCGCGCCTCGTCTTCACCGACGCCGAACAGGCCGAGCTCATAGCGCACCGATGACGTTCCCAGATGGCCAACGCGCAAGCCGGCATCGATGTCCTCGGGATACGTGAACTGCTTGTGGAACCGGCACATCGTCTCGACCGCGACGCCAACCAGGGGACTGCTGTGAATGTCGAGCCCGCCCGGATCAATAAGGTAGCGATTAATCAGCGTGTCGAAGTAGGAATAGTAGACGACGTTGTTGACGTGACCGTACAGGTCGTTGTCGAGCCAGCGCGTCTGAATGATGCGGAAGTGCTTGAAGTCGGAACGCTTGGCCGGCGGCAGTCGCTGGGGTTTGCTCATGAAATTCCCCTGTTGGCGCGGGGGAACCGCTGTTCCCCCTGGCCTTCATCATAGCAATCGCAATCGATTTTGCGATGTCACTTGGAAGCGACCACCATGATTTCCAGCAGCCACTTCGGATCGGCGAGCTTGGCCTCGACGCAAGCGCGCCCCGGCAGGTTGTTACCGTCCACCCATTCCTTCCAGACCTCGTTCAGTTCTTCGCGCTTATTGATATCGCTGACCCAGATCGTGGTCGTGACGATCTTGCTCTTGTCCGTGCCGCCGACCGCGAGCAAACGGTCGATTTCGTTCAGAACCTGACGGGTCTGCCCTTTCATATCCTGGCTGGAATCCTCGGGAACGACACCGCCGGTGAAGACGAAGCCGTTGGCCTCGACGACCTCGGTACCAAGACCCCACGGTTCATGACGGACGATTGACATGCTTGTTCTCCTGCGCCTGCTGATTGCGCGTTCTTAGCACGCAGCAGGTCTCCGGCAAGCGGCAGCGGCGCCGAGCACTTAAAACATCGGCTCGTCGTAAACGCGCTCGCCATCGATCACCAGCCCCTTGATGGCCGACTTACCGTCGCGATCGACGGCCACGATCGCCTGCAGCTTCTTTTCGCGCGCCGTATCTTCGAGCGCTCGCCCCGAGTTTTCCGGCACGAAATAGCTCTCGAGGCCATAGCGGATCACCCCGAACTTCGGCCGCTGACCGCCCGACATGCGGCCGTATTTCAGCCAGCCCTGAAGGACAGCACGGTTGTCGGCGACAACACGTGGATGCTTCAGACTGACGGCAATGGCCTTGTAAGAGTCTTCTTCCGTTTTCTCGATGGTTACGTACAGGCGATCGCCGCGCGTTGATCCGTCCGGCAGCATCTCGCCTGGAATACGCGTGATGTCGTAACTCAGAATGACGTAATCTCCGCGGAACAGGCTGCGCGGATCGACGGGCACAACAGGCAGCACGATTTCCTTGCCAGTCTTCAGCACGATGACGCGCTCGCCGATCATATAACCGAGCACGGCAGTCTGAATGCCGGCCACCAGCGCGATCGAAGGCCAGATATTCCGCCCATATAGCTTGATCATGGTGCAGCCCCCTCAGCGCCTGTCCTCCGATGAAGGCGGAAAGCGAGCCAAGACAGTCCGATCACGATCAGGCCGGTGAGCAGGAAGAACAGCGACGTGCCGAGCAGCGTGCCGATAGTCCTAAAGTACAGCATCAGGATTTCGAACGAAAAACCGATGTATCCAAGCCAAAGAATGCTCTTCTGATGAGTGTGCCAGCCCCAATAGATAGATACCAGCAACAGGCCAAGCGTTGTGGCCGAAAGGAGGATGAGTTCTCCCGACTCACGATTGTCAGCGAAGGTGAATGCGACCAGCCCCATGAACGCGATGACCATGCCGTAGCCTAGAAGCGGTCTTGCGTAATAGCGCCACCAGCCAGGCACCAAATCGCCCGCCACCGCCAGACCGACGACCGCCAAGCCAACCAGAGCCACGATCCAGTGTTGATTACCATTCAAAATATAGCCGACGCTGATGATCCAGCCACTGAGCGCGATAGCCGACAGGTGCTGGCCCGGCGCCCAGCGCTGCCAGACGAAAGCCGCGAATACCGCTGCCCAGCCAATGAGAAACGGCCAGTGCACGGCCTCGATCAGTCCCGTTTGCCAGCCGCTCCACAGGCACACCAGCAGCATCGCCGTCACCAGCGCCGGATTGGCGCGTAGCACCACGCCGGCCAGCAGCGCGCCAACGGCCCACGTCAGAACTGCGTCGGCGGGATTGCCATCGATGTGGTACATCTGCGCGATCAGCATGATGCTGGCGCCGAACAGCCCAACACCGCCGAGCACCGCCGCGTGGGCAAAGCCTTCCATGCGGCGCTGGAACAGCACGCCGGCAAGAATGTAACAGGCCCACAACGCCACAAGCAGCAAGCCGAGGCGTGCGATACGCGGCATGTCCTGCCAGTTGGCGGCAACGAAGGTCATCGCCGCAAAGCCAATCAGCACCGCGCCCAGCACAGCTAGCACCGACGACAAGCCGATGCCACGGCCGGACGCCGCCAGCTCGGCGCGGATTGCCGCGTCGCCCGTTTCCGTGACCCAACCCGCCTCACGCCAGCGCGCGAGATCGCGCTCCAGACGGGCCCGATAGCTCCACATTCAGCAAGTCCCCTCGCCTGCTCCGATCCGTCAGCGCGATACCGGCACCGGACAGACGACGTCACATACCATCCGGCCCGCGCGCAATTGCGGCAATGCCGGTGCGCGACACCTCGACCAGACCGAGCCCGGTCATGATCTGGATGAACTGCTCGATCTTGCTCGACCGGCCTGTGATTTCAAACACAAAGTGTTCCGTCGACG
>JAEZBZ010000175.1 GCA_023412745.1 Pseudomonadota bacterium
CGCAAACACTCGGGGTGCGGCACTGGTGCCCGCCGGGCTTTGCTTCCTGCGAGGTAGGCGAGAGGCCCCCGTGGCTCCCTCACCCGCTCATTTCACGGCCCCTTGCGAGGCCGCTGCCGCACGGCGCCTGACGCGCCACGCCTGGAAACAAGTTGAGCAAACACGCGCGGCGACCCGCGCAATTGCTCAGACGACCTGTGAACGTAGTAACGTGCATAAGGTTCCATTCTGCTACCTATGATTGTAGTGTTAGGGCCTCTGTGTTGCGGCAATGTCACGAACCGCAGTCAGACAACCCGCGGACAACCCATGGATGCTGGGAGGACGTGCAGCGTGCGTCAGGGGCTGGTCTTGCCAACCGGCGGCCCGGCATGCGACGTCACGCTCCTGGTTAACGCGTGAGATTCGCCGCCCGCAGCGCTGCACAAGCCTTATGTGTAGAGGCAGGCACGTCCGGTCCGGCTCGAGCGGAGTTCAAGCGCGCATGGCCCAATCTCAACGTGACCTCTTCGCAAGATCAGAGAGCGAGATGAACGACAAGACGACGGCACGCGCCCGCAAAGTCATGGACGCTTCCGAGAGCTACACAGCCGCCGACATCGAAGTTCTGGAAGGTCTGGAGCCCGTACGTCGCCGCCCCGGCATGTATATCGGCGGCACCGACGAGAAGGCGCTGCACCACCTCTTTGCCGAGGTGATCGATAACGCCATGGACGAAGCCGTCGCCGGTCACGCCAACTGGATCGAGGTGCGGATGGAAGCCGACGGCTTCCTGACCGTCATAGACAACGGCCGCGGTATACCCGTCGATCAGCATCCCAAATACAAGGACAAGTCCGCCCTCGAAGTCATCATGACCATGCTGCACTCAGGCGGCAAATTCGACGGCAAGGCCTACAACACATCCGGCGGCCTGCATGGCGTCGGCGTGTCGGTGGTCAACGCGCTGGCAGAACTGCTCGAAGTCGAGGTCGCGCGCGGCCAGCAGCTCTACCGCATGGTGTTCAGCCGCGGCAAAGCGCAGGGCAAGCTGCAAAAACTCGGCTCGGTCATGAACCGGCGCGGCACCAAGGTCCGCTTCAAGCCGGACGAGGAGATCTTCGGCAAAGGCGCCGCGTTCAAGCCCGCGCGCCTGATGCGCATGGCCCGCTCCAAGGCCTATCTGTTCGGCGGCGTCGAGATCCGCTGGTTCTGTGATCCCTCGCTGATCAAGGACGACACGCCCTCGGAAGCCGTGTTCCACTTCCCCGGCGGCCTCAAGGACTACCTGAACGCCAGCATCGAGGGTCGCACGCTCGTCACCAAGGATCTGTTCTCCGGTACCATCAAGACGGAAGCCCAGCACGGCTCCGTGGAATGGGCCATCGGTTGGGTCAGCGACGACGACGGCTTCCAGCATTCCTACTGTAATACAGTGCCGACGCCAGAAGGCGGTACGCATGAACAGGGCATGCGTCAGGCGCTGATGAAAGGTCTGCGCGCCTATGGCGAACTGGTCGGCAACCGCCGCGCGGGGCAGATCACGGCCGAGGACGTCATGGGCACCTCGGTTGCCATGCTGTCGGTATTCATCCGCGAGCCGGAGTTCCAGGGCCAGACCAAGGACAAGCTCGCCACCCAGGAAGCGGTGCGCATCGTCGAGAATACGATGCGCGACGCCTTCGACCACTGGCTGGCCGATTCCCCGCAGCAGGCGACGCGCCTGCTCGAATGGACCATCGAACAGGCGGAAGAACGCCTCAAGCGCCGGCGCGAGAAGGAAGTCAGCCGCCAAAGCGCGACCCGCAAGTTGCGTCTACCCGGCAAGCTGGCCGACTGCACCATACAGGCGGCAGCCGGCACCGAGATCTTCATCGTTGAGGGCGACTCGGCCGGCGGTTCGGCGAAAAGCGCGCGCGACCGCTCCAATCAGGCCATTCTGCCCCTGCGCGGCAAGATCCTGAACGTCGCCAACGCCTCATCTGCGAAGCTGGCGCAGAACCAGTTGCTGTCGGATCTGATCCAGGCGCTGGGTGTCGGCATCGGCGCCAAGTATCGCGACGAAGACCTGCGCTACGAGCGCGTCATCGTGATGACCGACGCCGACGTCGACGGGGCGCACATCGCCTCACTGATGATCACGTTCTTCTATCAGGAGATGCCGGAGCTGATCGACAACGCGCATCTCTACCTGGCCGTGCCGCCGCTCTATAAGCTGACCCAGGGCGCCACCTCGGCCTATGCGCGGGATGACAAGCATAAGGACGAGCTGCTGCGCACCACCTTCAACGGCCGCGGCAAGGTCGAGATCAGCCGGTTCAAAGGCCTCGGCGAAATGAACGCCCAGCAGCTCAAGGAAACCACGATGGACCCGAAGCGGCGCACGCTACTGAGGGTCGAAATCTCAGAGGCCGATCGCAGTTCCGTTGCCGATGCCGTCAACAGCTTGATGGGCTCGAAGCCGGAAGCCCGCTTCCGCTTCATCCAGGAGCGCGCAGCCTTCGCGAAAGATCTGGACATTTGACCGGGATATCCGCGTCAGCCGCTGGCGTCATTGCTGCGCAACGCTGGTTGTGCGCAACACTACGCCTCGTCCAGGTTGGCGTTTTTGATGACGTATGGGTCATGCCGCACGGGGGCATGACCCGCATCAGCGCGGTGCCGCTCTAAGCCGCGTCACGCCCATAGAACAGCATGACCACGTGCTCGGCTTCCGCGAAGAACAGCCAGCGTTCGATAAGCACGCCGGCGCCCGCCGATGCGACGGCCAGCAGCGCGAACACAACTGCTACCGACGGTGCCACGACCAGCATCAGGATCGCCAGCAGCGCCGGCACCACGAACAGCAGCAACACCGCCGCCCGGCGTAGTCTCTGCGCGTGCTTGCGGCCGATCGCGTAACCCATCTCGCGCATGACGTAGTTAGGTTGTGTATGCGCGGGTTCGAACGCGCGCACCTTGCCGAAGCGGCCGAGACCCGTCGCATCCTCCACCGTGTAAGTGCGCGCGGCCTCGTCGGATTGTCCCCAGTAGGTCGTCTTCACGATCCAGGCTGCCGCCAGCGTCGCGATGACCAGCCACGATACCCAGCCCATCAGCGCGCCGAACAGCGCCAGCAGGAACGCCAGCAGCACCGCGCCCGTGGCCAGCGACAGCGCGACGTAGACCGGCGTGACCAGCGGATGATGCCAGGAGCGGATGGTCGGCAGCGAGGCGTATATCATGCCGGTACAAACGACCGTCACCACCGCCATCGTGGCAGCCAAGAGACCGGCGAGTGCGAATACGCCGTCCGCACGCTCCAGGAACACCCAGCCGATGCCGAACAGGCCGGCCGGCAAATAGGTCGCGATCGCCGCCACGCCCTCGCGCGATAGCCAGGACGACCGCCATTGCGACAGCGCCCGCCACGCCCGCTCAGGCCGCCCGAGATGCGCCGTCGAAGACAGCAGCCCTGCCGTGATCAGCGCCAACGCGAGACCCAGACCCACGAAACCGAACAGCCAGCCCGTCGGCAGCAGGCCCAGCGCGCCGAGAAGCCCCAGCCAGATCAGCAGCCCATATCCGGCGCCGGAAGCTGTGGTGAAGAAGATGACCGAATAGGCGGGATGCATGGGCGGTCCTGGATTTCGCAACGTGTTCGGGAAAGGGGCTTATCGCGACAACAGCTTATCGGCCCAGGCAAAGAAGCGCGCCGACGCGGCCCCCGCATCCTCGGCGATTGGCGGCGTCTGCGAGACGCTGGCCGTGGTGGCGTCGCGGCGCGGACGCGGCGGCAGATACTTGTTCACCGGCTTGTAGCCCGTCTCGGGTAGCAGATCATATCCGCCGCGCTCCGCAACGAGCTGCGAAACGCGGCTCGTGGGATCGCCGAGATCACCGAAATGCCGCGCACCTGTCGGACAGGCCTTGACGCAAGCGGGCTGGCGATCTTCCGGCGCGAACGTTTCGTTATAGATGCGATCGACGCACAGCGTACACTTCTTCATCACGCCATCGGCGTAGTCGTACTCCCGCGCGCCGTAGGGGCAGGCCCACGAGCACAGCTTGCAGCCGATGCAGGTATCCGGATTGACCAGAACGATGCCATCCTCGGCGCGCTTGTAGGACGCGCCGGTCGGACAGACGGTGACGCACGCCGGTGTCTCACAGTGCAGGCATGAGCGCGGGAAATGTACTGTGCGGCTGGTCGGCCCCTCGCCGACTTCATAACCGTGAACGCGATTGAGCCACGCGCCATGCGGATCGGCGCCGTAGGGATCCTGATCGGTCAGTGGCGCAGAGTAGCCGCCGGTGTTCCATTCCTTGCAGCTCGTCGCGCACGCCTGACACCCGACACAGGTGTCGAGGTCGATAACCAGACCGAGCTTTTTCGTCGTCGTTTCGGGAAGCATGGTCATGGCGTGGGCTCCCGGAATTCAGCGCCGTACGACGAGTTCGCGATTTCAGTACGCCCGTGCGGATTTCGTAGCTTCTCGAAGCGTGGCCAGCTTTCGTGCGCCTCTTCCGGTCGTGCCCGCTCGATGCGCACGCGCAGGTCGTACCACGCGGCCTGTCCCGTTACCGGATCGCTATTGGAGAAGCGATAGCCGCCATCCCGCTCCGGCAGAAGCTCCGAAATTAGATGATTGAGCAGGAACCCACGCTTTGCTTCCGGCGCGTCGGGCGACAAGTTCCAAGCGCCAGATCGCTTACCCAGCGCGTTCCATGTCCACACCGTATCAGGGTTGACGCCATCCATCAGGCGCACTTGGCAGCGCACGCGGCCAATGGAGCTTGTCACCCACACCCAGTCATCATCGGCGACACCCAGCGCGCGGGCGCGATCGTGATGCATGTAGAGCCGGTTCTCGGCCGTGATCTGCCGCAGCCACGCGTTCTGCGATCCCCACGAATGATACATGTGCATCGGGCGCTGGGTGATGGCGTGCATCGGGAACTCGCCCGCCTCCAGCACGGCGCCCTCGAACGGCGGATACCAGAACGGGATCGGGTCGAAGAAGGTCTCGATGCGGCGGCGATGACTGGCCGGCGGCTGCACATCGCCATGCCCGCGCGCAGCAAGCCGGTATTTCTGAAGCGATTCCAGATATAGCTGGAACACGATCGGCTCGGCTGCGCCTATGAAGCCGACCTCCTTAGCCCAGTCCAGATACGCCTTGTTGGCGTGCTTGTAGTAGCGCTGCTCCGGCGTCAGGTGGTGCTGATAGAAGCAGCCATTGGCGATGTACTGTTCGAGCTGCTTCGGGTTCGGCGCACCTTTGCCGTAGCTCTTGCCGTCCGCACCGCGATAGCCGGCGAGTGGCCCGACGCCCGGCCCGCGCTCGTGATTGACGATGTAATCCGCGTATCCGCCGGGATACTTCGGCTCGCCCGCCTCGTTGACGAAGCCGGGCAGCTTCAGCCGCGCGCCAATATCGATCAGCACAGTCTGGAAGGGGCGGACATCGCGATCCGGTTCCACGACAGGCTGGCGAATGGAGTCCGCGGCCCCATCCGGCTCCGAGATCGGCCGGTCGAGCATCGAGATGCAATCCCAGCGTTCCAGATAGGTTGTATCCGGCAGTATCAGATCCGCATACGGCACCATTTCGGAGAAATAGGCGTCGGAATAGATGATCCTAGGGATTTTGTATTCGCCGGTCGCCGGGTCCTTCTCCGTGAGATAGTTCATCACCGCCGGAACGTTCATCGACGAGTTCCAGCTCATATTGGCCATGTACATGAACAGCACATCGACCGGGTACGGATCACCCTTGGCAGCGTTGGTAATCACCATGTGCATCAGGCCATGCGCGGCGACAGGCGCATCCCACGAATAGGCCTTGTCGATGCGCACAGGTGAACCATCGGCATCGACCAGCAGATCTTCAGGCCCTTGCGGGAAGCCGAGGGGCGCGCCGGGCAGCGGTGTGCCCGGCTTGATGCTGGCAAGCTTGCCGGCCGGGCGGTTCGGCGGCGGCGTCGGACGCGGGAACGGCGGCTTGTAGCGGAATCCGCCCGGGCAATCGATCGAGCCGAGCAGGATCTGCAGCACATGGATCAGGCGGCAGGTGTGGAAACCGTTGGAATGCGCCGAGATCCCGCGCATGGCGTGCATGGC